>UQXM01000012.1 GCA_900545035.1 uncultured Fusobacterium sp.
TCTTGCTCTTGGAGCAACAAAATGGGAAACAACTTGGAAAATTGTTCTTCCTGCTGCACTTCCCGGAATTCTTACAGGAATAATTCTTAGTATTTCAAGAGCAGCCGGAGAAACAGCACCGATTATGTTTACGGTTGCAGCTTTTTATCTTCCGTTCCTGCCAATATCAGTGTGGGATCAGGTAATGGCTCTTCCTTATCATTTGTATGTGATAGCAACTCAAGTACCTAATATGCCTGAAAATATTATGAATGGAACAGTTCTTGTAATAGTAGTAACAACAGTGGGATTTAATCTCCTTGGAGCATTTTTAAGAAAAAAATTCAGCAGAAAATAATTTTGTAAACAGTTAAGTATTTGAAGGAGGAAATTTAAAAAATGGAAAATGCAGTAAGACTTAAGGTAAAAAATTTTAATTTCTTTTACGATAAGTTTCATGCCCTTAAGGATATAAATGTAGAGATTCAGAAAAATAAAGTAACAGCTCTGATAGGTCCTTCAGGATGTGGAAAATCAACATTTTTAAGGTCTATAAACAGAATGAACGACCTTATTGAAGGAGTAAAATACGAGGGAACAATAGAGTTTGACGGAAAAAATATTTTCGATTCAGATAGTGATATTGTTGAACTTAGAAAAAAAGTAGGAATGGTTTTTCAAAAACCTAATCCTTTTCCAAAAACAATTTATGAAAATATTGTTTATGGTCCAAAACTTCACGGAGAAAAAGATAAAAAAGTATTGGATGAAATAGTTATAAACAGTTTAAAATCAGTTGCTCTTTGGGACGAAGTAAAGGATAAGCTTCACCAATCTGCACTTGGGCTTTCGGGAGGACAACAGCAAAGGCTTTGTATTGCAAGAGCCATAGCCGTAAAGCCGGAAATTCTTTTAATGGATGAACCGACATCAGCTCTTGACCCTATTTCTACTCTGAAAATTGAGGAACTGATAAGAGAACTTCAAAAAGATTATACTATAATAATCGTAACTCATAATATGCAGCAGGCAGCAAGAATTTCTGATTTTACTGGATTTTTTTATCAAGGAAAATTGGAGGAATTTGACAAGACAGATATAATCTTTACAAAACCCAACAAGAAAAAAACAGAGGACTATATTACAGGAAAATTTGGATAGAATAAATGTTGCAGAAAATTTTAAATATTTCTGTATGAATGTGGTAAAATAAAATTAAGGAGTGATAAAATGAGAAATCTTCACGAAAGTTTAAATGGAATAACAGAACATTATATCGAACTTTGTAAAAATGTAGACAGACTTTTCAGAATAAATATGGAAATGTTAAAGCTTGACCATTTTGACAGAGGTCTGTATGGAGAAGCGAAACTGGTGGAAGATATAATAAATGCTTTTGATGTGAAAGTAAAAGAAACTTCTGTAATGACAGTGGCGAGATTTCAGCCGGCAGCAAGTGATTTAAGAGCTCTCATAACATTTATTGAGTCAAGTAAAATGCTTGAAAGAATGGGAGATTTATTATTGGATTCTCTTATGCTTTTAAGACAGATAGAGAAAAAAGAGGGAAACATGGAAAGAGATTTTGGAATTTTGGAGGAATTTCTTTCTAAGATAAACGATATATTCCAAAAATATATTCAAGCCTTTATAGAAAAAGATGCAAAAAAAGCCTATGTTCTTTTGGGAATGGATGAAGAAATAAACGAAAGAAGAGGGGAAATAGACAGTATTATTGTAGGTCAGATGAAAGAGGACAGCACAAATATTGAGGCAGGAGTTTTGATGCTTCTTATCAATAAAAAATATGAGAGAGTGGCAGATAAAATAAAACAGCTGACAATGAGTTCAATATATACTTTCAGCGGAGAAAATATGAGAGTTACAGAACTTTTGGAAAAAGAAAAGCACAGAGCAGAGGAAATCAAAGAAGAGAATGAGGAGTAAAATTCAGGAGGAACTATGAGGATATTAATTGTAGAAGACGACATGGAGATACAACAGCTGGTAAGTTATTTTTTCAAAAAAGAAAATTATGAAGTGCAGACAGCGGGAGACGGGCTGGAAGGGCTGAAAGCTGTGAAAAGTTTCAAGCCGGACCTTATAGTTCTTGATATTATGCTCCCAAGTCTTGATGGGAAAAATTTTACAAGTATAGTAAGAGATATGCCTGAAGAATACGGAGAGCCTATAATTATTATGCTTACAGCAAAAACAGAAATAGAGGATGTTTTGGAAGGACTGCAGCTTGGGGCGGAAGACTATATGAAAAAACCGTTTGACCCGAGAGAGCTTGTGCTTCGGGCAAAAAAATTCCTTGAGGGAAAAAATGCAGGGAAATCAGGAAGATATAGTTTTAAAAATGTAATCATTGATGAAAAAAGAAGAGTTGTAAAAGACGGAGAAGAAGAGGTAGAACTTTCCAAAAAAGAGTTTGACCTGCTGCTGCTTCTGATAAAAAATCAGGGAATAGTTCTTTCCAGAGAAAAAATTTTGGACAGAGTATGGGAGTCAAACTATTATACAGGGGACAGATCAGTGGATATATATATTTCAAAGCTGAGAGAAAAAGTAAAAAGTATTTCAGAAAATATTAAAACAGTGAAGGGGGTCGGGTACAAATTAGAAGAAAAGAGATAATTGCCCTTATTTTTATTTTAGTTTTAGAAATTCTTTTCGTGCATACATATATGGGCAAAATATCAGCTATGTACAGCGACGGTGCGAAGAGAGCTTTAAAAGAAGATGCTTTGATGGTAAAACAGCTTACAAAAGATTACTACACAAAATCAAACTTTCAGGATATGTTTGGAAATGTAAAGAAAAGATTTACTCTGATTGATTTGAACGGAGACATTCTTTATGACTCTGAAAGATATACAAAAGAAGATGAAATGGCAAACCACAAAAACAGAGAAGAAGTAAAAGAAGCTGTTGAAACTGGAGAAGGGTTTGCAATAAGAAAAAGTAAAACTCTAAGAAAAACTATGGCATATTACGGACTGCTTTATGAAGCTCCTGACGGAGAAAAAGCGGTTATCAGGACATCAATAGATTATGATGAAGAGATAAATGATATAAGAGTGCTTATGTTTACACAAATATTTTTCTTCATTATATTAAATATTGCCATCTATATCTGTTACAGAAATTATTTGAAAAGGGATTTATATCAGAAAATTGAAAGCATGAGAGAAGCTCTTGAAAGCGGAGACGAAATAAAGACTATCTATTCAAAAGGAGATGTATGGCTGGTTAAATTCTGGAAAGTTGTAAGAGACTGGCAGAAAGAAAATTTAAAAAATATTAAAAAACTTAATGAAGAGAAAACAAGACTTAAAAGAGTTATTTCTGCTGTGGATATGTCAATTATTCTGGTTGATGAAGAGACAAAAATCAAAATGAAAAACAATGCCCTGGGATATTTGTATGCAGAGGGGAAACTGGAAACTATTTATCAGAAAGTAAAATATATTGAAATTCTTAATGTAATAGGAAAAGGTTTGAAAAATAGAGAGAATATAAAAGAGGAAGTATTTATTTCTCAGCTGAAAAAATATCTTCTTGTAACGATAAAATATCTTGAATTTAAAAAAGAATTTCTGATTACGATAAAAGATATTACAAGAAGCAGAGAACTTGCAGAGGTGCAGAAAAATTTTATTGCCAATGTAAGCCATGAACTTAAAACTCCTCTTACAAATATAAAGGGATATCTTATTGCTCTTGAAGATGCTCCGGCAGAGTTGCAGAAAAATTTTCTTGAGATAATCAGAAATAATGTGGAAAAACTGGAAAACATCACAATGGATTTTTTAAATATTTCCAAAATAGAAAGTTCAAAAATTATAAATCTTGCTCCTGTGCCTTTTGAGAGGGTAAAAGACGAGATAGAAAAAATTCTTAACGGAAAAGTTAAAAAACTTGGAGCTGTGATAGAATACAAAGCGGAATTGAAAGATGAAAACAATTATATGAATATAGATTTTGAAAAAACAGTTACAGTATTGAAAAATCTTATTGAAAATGGAATGATTTATAATACAGGAAAACCTCATATTAAAGTTTTTATAAAGGAAGAAGCAGACAGATACAGAATAACTGTAAAAGATAATGGTATTGGAATACCTGATTCTGAAAAAGATAATATTTTTGAGAGATTTTACAGAGTGGACAAAGCAAGAACAAGTAATGTTGCAGGAACAGGTCTGGGACTTTCCATTGTAAAAGAAACAGTTGATATGTGCGGAGGAAAAATAGAAGTATATTCAAATGAGGGTGAAGGCTCTGAATTTATATTTACTTTATTGAAATAAAAAAAGAAGACATTAAGTTAAAAAAAGGAGTACAAGAATTATTAGATTTTTTAAAAAAGAAAAACATAAATAAAAATGTATAGTTGTAGAAGATACAGTAAAGTTGACATCAGAAGAAAATAAATTAGCCTTTAAAAAGTTTAAAAATTTATTAGAAGTAAAAGATTTTTTCAATAAATATTAAAAAATAAAGGAAACTGTTAAATTAATAATTATTATTAATTTATACAGTTTCTTTTTCTATTATTTGTAATTTTATTTTTCTTATGTTAAAATTTTATTGAAATAAAAAGAAAAAATCAGAAGGAGTGAGTGTATGATAGCAGGGCTTACGGGGGGAATAGCTTCGGGAAAAAGTACAGTGAGCAGTATTTTCAGAAGTTTTGGAGTTGAAATAGCTGATGCAGATATCACTGCAAAAAAAATTTCTGAAAGAGAAGATGTGATACAAGAGATTGGAAAAATTTTTGGAAAAGATGTGTTGTCAGCAGAGGGGCAGATTGACAGAGTAAAACTTAAAGAGGTAGTTTTTTCAGATAAAAATAAATTGATACAGTTAAATAATATAATTCATCCGAAAGTTATGGAAGAATTTAAAAAAATAAAGGAAAATACTCCTAAAAATGATATAATAATATTTGATATACCTTTATTGTTTGAAGCAGGAATGGACAAAATGTGTGATACAGTAATTCTTGTTTATGCTGACAGAGAAATGCAGATAGAAAGAATAAAGGCAAGGGACGGAGTGTCAAGAGAGCTTGCTGAGAAAATAATCGATGCTCAGATGAGTCTCGAAGATAAAAAAGAAAAATCAGATATTCATATTGAAAATAATGGCACTCAGGAAGAATTGAAGAAAAAAGTTGAGGATATATACAGGAAATTAAAAGGAGAATAGTATTATGAAAATAGTAGCTCCAGCAGGAAATATGGAGAGATTTTATTCGGCAGTAAATGCAGGTGCAGATGAAATCTATATGGGACTGAAAGGTTTCGGAGCAAGAAGAAATGCAGAAAATTTTACACTGGAAGAATTTAAACAGGCACTGGACTATGCTCACGAAAGGGGAACAAGAATATTTCTTACTCTTAATACTTTAATGAAAAATGTTGAGATAGAGTTTTTATATCATAATTTTAAGGCTCTTTATGAACATGGACTTGATGCGGTGATAGTACAGGATTTAGGATATTTCAGATTTTTAAAGGAAAATTTTCCTGATATAGATTATCACGGAAGCACACAGATGACAGCAGCTAATCATGTGGAAGCAAATTATTTAAAAAGTCTGGGATTTAAAAGGGTAGTTCTGCCTCGTGAGATGAGTTTTGAAGAAATAAAAAAAATCAGAGAAAATACAGATATAGAACTTGAAATATTTGTATCCGGGGCATTATGTATCTGCTATTCCGGAAATTGTTACATGAGCAGTTTTATTGGAGGAAGAAGCGGAAACAGAGGAATGTGTGCTCAGCCATGCAGAAAGATGTATACATCAAATACAGGGGAAAAAGGATATCTTTTAAGTCCGAAAGACCAGCTGATGAGTTTTGACGAGATACAAAAATTGAAAGAAATAGGAATAAACAGCATAAAAATAGAAGGAAGAATGAAAGAGAAAAACTATGTTTTTGAAGCTGTTTCATATTTCAAAAATCTTATTCAGGGAAATAATGTAAAAGAGAGAGTTTCTTCTATATTTAATAGAGGATATTCTAAAGGATATTTTTACGACAACGGTTCGGCTGAAAATATAATGAATAAAAATTATCCGGCAAATATGGGAAAACCTCTTGGAATAATCAGCGGGAAAGAGCTTAAACTGGAAGAGGATATAATGTTGGGAGATGGGATAATTTATCTTTCAAAGGATTACGAGACTTTTGGCGGAGATTATATCAACAGAATAGAAAAGAAAAATAAAAAAGACAGATTTAAAACTGCTGAAAAAGGGGACAGAATAATTCTTATCAATGCTCCAAAAGGTGCAAAATATGTTTTCAAAAATTATGATAAAAACATAAATGACGATATTGAGGGAAAATTTAAAAATGCAGGAAAGAAAAAAGATGTTATCCTGACTTTTGTCGGAAGAGAGGGAGAATATCCTGTTCTTACAGCCGAAACAATAAACAACAGAAGGAAAGTTATAAAAGCGGAAATAAAAGGAGAAACTCTTATTGAAAAGGCTGCCAAAAGAGGAGCAGACAAAGATAACGTTGCTGAAAAACTTTCTGAAACTGGAGAAACAACTTTTTTTGTGAAAGAGTGTAATGTGTATATAGACAATAATATTTTTCTGCCGTTGTCTGTATTGAAACAGATGAGAAGAGATGTGTTGGAAAAATTAAGTACAGAACTTATTGAGAGCCACAGAAGAGAGCACAACGAAAAAATATTCAGAATAAAAATTGAAACAGATGAGAGAAAAAATCCTGAAATATCTGTAATGGTAACTACTGATAAACAAGCAGAGATTGTGAAAAATCTTGGGATAAAAAAAATATACAGAAGAGGAGCGGATATTGCCAGAGAAAACAATTTGGAAAAAGTTGATTTAAACAGTCCTCTTGCTGTAAATCTTTATCAAGTACTGGAAAATAAAACAAATAATGTTACTGTCGGATGGAATTTAAATATTGGAAATATTTATTCTCTTTATGAATACAGTAAAATTCCACAGGTAAAAACTGTAATACTTTCTCCGGAACTGAGTTACGAACAGATAGAAAATATTGGAAAAGCCCCTGTAAGAAAAGCACTTCTTGGATACAGCAAACTGAAAGGGATGTATCTTGAACTTCCTGTATTTAAAAACGGAGAAATTATCACAAATGAACAGGGAGATAATTTTATTGTAAGAAAAAATGAGTTTGGAAACGATGAAATCTATTTTGAAAAACCTCTGAATGTTTTGAGCCAAGTAAAAAGGCTGGGAAAAATAGGAATAGATGAGGTTGTAATCGAGCTTCTTGATGAAACAAAAGAAGAGATAGAACATATTATAAAAAATATTGATAAAAAAGAAAATGTATACAGACCTTATAATTATGAGAGAGGTGTATTTTAATGAAAAAAGAATTGGTAAAAAATCTGGCAACATGTTTCGGACTTGGTGATATGCCCAAAGCTCCGGGAACATTCGGTACACTTGGAGGAATTCCGATTTATATAGGGCTTCTTCTTGCAAGAAAACTTTTTCCAAATTATATGATATATAATTCTTTTTATTTTATGTTTTTGATGACATTTTTTGTAGTAGCTGTATATGTGTCAGATATCTGCGAAAGAGAAATTTATCATCAGAAAGACCCACAGAATGTGGTAATTGATGAAGTACTTGGATTTCTGACAACACTTTTTCTGATAAATCCCGTGGGAGTGTTTCAAACACTGGCAGCCATAGGGCTTGCTTTTGTAATATTCAGAATATTTGACATTACAAAACCAGGACCTATTTACAAATCACAGTTTTTGGGCAATGGTGTGGGAGTTGTAATTGATGATTTTTTGGCAGGAATAATTGGAAACTTTTTACTTGTATGTATCTGGAGTGTACTGATGTAAAAAATAAAATTCTCTAAGAAAAAATAGTTTCTATTTATATTGCTCACTTCACTAAAAATGATAAACTCCTCATTTTATTCGTCAAACATATCATTTTTTAGCGTTCAGTTCGCTGCATAAATTACGAAACAATTTTTAATACCGAGAATTTTATTTTATATCATTTGATATATTTAATTTTAAGGATAGGAGATGTTTGCTATGAAGGCAGTGTTAATATTAGTAGGGACAGAACTTTTAAACGGAGGCATGGTAGATACAAACAGTATCTATATGGCTGAACAGCTTAACAAATACGGAATAGAGATTGAGTCAAAAATCACAGTGGGAGATGACATTGACGAAATTGTAAAATGTATTGAATATGGAAAGAAAAACAGCGACCTTGTTATTATGTCAGGAGGGCTTGGACCTACAATTGATGATTTGACAAAAGATGCAATAGCAAAATATCTTGGAAAAAAATTAATAGTAAAAGAAAAAGATTTGGAAGATTTAAAAAAGAAATTCAAAGAACGACATTTTGAATTTATACCAAATAATATAAAACAGATTGAGAGAACAGAAGATTCTGTATTTTTTGAAAACGGAGCTGGAATGGCTCCTGCTATGTATGACGAAGGAATTGTGTGTTTTCCCGGAGTACCGGTTGAACTTTATGATATGTTTCCTAAATTTTTAAAATGGTATGCAGAGGAAAAAAATCTCGGAGCAGACCAGATTTATATAAAAGATCTGCTGACTTGCGGAATAGGAGAATCTTGTCTGGATGAGAAAATAAGAGGGCTTTTCACAGAAGAGGGGATTGCATACGAATTTCTTGTAAAAGATTTTGGAACTATGATAAGACTGCAAAGCAGAATGAGTAATAAAAACATAGTGGAAAAAATCGTTGAAAAGATATATAATAAGATAGGCGACAATATTTTCGGAGAAGACGGAGACAGACTGGAAACTCTTATAATAAAAAAACTGATACAGGATAAAAAAACAATCTCTGTGGCAGAATCATGCAGCGGAGGACTTCTTGCCAGCAGTTTTATAGATGTTCCGGGAGCCTCTGAAGTTTTCATGGAAGGACTTGTTACCTATTCAAATGAAGCAAAAATGGAAAGACTTGGAGTCAAAAAAGAAACACTTGAGAAATATGGAGCTGTAAGTGCAGAAACAGCAAAAGAAATGGTCTGCGGACTGAAAACAGATGTTGGAATATCTGTTACAGGAATAGCAGGTCCTGGGGGAGCAACAGAAGAAAAACCTGTGGGACTTGTATATATGGGAATAAAAGTTGATGATGAAATATTTATTGAGAAAAAAATCTTCAGCGGACCAAGAAGAAAAGTGAGAGAAAGAGCGGTTCTGCACAGCTTGTTTTGTTTAAATAAAATTTTGAAAAGGAAGTAAGCAGATGACAATAGGAGAAAGAATTAAAAAGAAGAGAAATGAAAAAGATTTTTCTTTGAGAGAACTTGCTGCCAAAGTTGATTTATCGGCGAGTTTTCTGTCTCAGATAGAACAGGGAAAAGCTTCCCCTTCAATTGAAAATTTGAAAAAAATAGCTACATATCTTGAGGTAAAGGTAAGTTATCTTATTGAAGATGAAGATGAGAAAATAGGTTCGTATCATATCAGAAAAGATGACAGAAAATATGTTGAGAGTATCGACTCAAAAACATCAATAGCTCTTTTGACTTCCTCTAAAATAGAAAAAAATATGGAACCTATTATGTATGAAATAAAACCCGGTGGAGAAAGCGGAAGAGGATATTTCAACCACCACGGAGAAGAATTTATCTATATTGTTGAGGGAAGCCTTGACATTTATATAGAAGATAAACTGACAACTCTTAACGAAGGAGACAGTTTTTATTTTAAATCTACATTAAATCACAGATTTAAAAACAACGGAAAAAAATTAACAAAAGCTATATGGGTGGTTACACCGCCTACATTCTAAAAAAGACGAAAATCAGCGGAGGAGAGAATGGATATAAAAGTAAATGTGCTTAATGCAATGAGAATGACAAAACTTCTGATTGCAGCGAGCAGATGGCTTTCCAGACATGCCGATATTTTAAATGACTTAAATGTGTATCCTGTACCTGACGGGGATACGGGGACAAATATGTCTATGACATTACAGGCAGTGGAAAACCAATTGATAAAATTGAGTTATGAGCCTGATATGGAAGAGCTTTGCGATACTGTATCAGAAGCAATTCTTCTTGGAGCAAGAGGAAACTCAGGGACAATTTTATCTCAGATTATACAGGGATTTTTGGACGGAATAAGAGATAAAGAAGAAGCAACAGTTGAAGACACTATTCATGCTTTTGAACTTGCAAGAGCAAAAGCCTATATGGCAGTAAGCAATCCTGTTGAGGGAACAATGCTTACAGTAATAAGAAGAGTGGCAGAGGGAGCAAAGGCTTACACAGGGGATAAATCTGATTTTGTACCTTTTCTTATTCATTTAAAAAATGTGGCAGCGGAAGCTGTTGAAGAAACTCCTAAACTTCTTTCAAAATTAAAAGAAGCAGGTGTGGTTGATGCAGGAGGAAAAGGGATATTCTATATTCTTGAGGGATTTGAAAAATCTATAAGTGATCCTCAAATGCTTGAAGATCTTGAAAGAATAGTTCAATCTCAGGCAAAAAGAAAAGAAAGACTGGACGCGAATGCAGTAATAATGGAAGAAATTAAATTTAAATACTGCACAGAGTTTATTATTGAAAACGGAAAATTTGATTTGGAAAGTTATAAATCTGAAATAGGAGTTCTGGGAGATTCTATGGTATGTGCTCAGACTTCTAAAAAGACAAAAACTCACATTCATACAAATAATCCGGGGCTTGTTCTTGAAATTGCCGGAAAACTTGGAAATCTTTCAAATATCAAAATTGATAACATGGAACTTCAACAGCATAAAAATATGATGTTTGATGACGATGCTTACAGAACAGAGGAAACTAAAAATAAAGTACTGGTAAGAAATGAAAACAGCAGACCTGTGGCATATTTTGCAATAGCAGACAATAAGGAAATAGGAGAGCTGTTCCTTAATGCAGGAGCAACAGCTGTTCTTCTTGGAGGACAGACACAAAATCCGAGTGTTGCAGATATAGAAGAGGGATTGAAAAAAATAGAGGCAGATAATATAGTAATTCTGCCAAACAATAAAAATATTATTTCAGCGGCAAAAATAGCAGCCGAAAGATCTCCGAAAGAGGTTTCTGTTGTAGAAACAACAAGTATGCTTGGGGGACATTATCTTGTAAAAAACAAAGATCTTAATCTTGAAAAGCTTACTAAAAACTTTAACAGAAACTCATCAATTGAAATTACAAAGGCTGTAAGAAATACAAGAGTGGACAGCCTTGAAATCAGTGAGGGAGATTTTATTGCCATGATAAACGGAAAGATAAGAGAAAAAGCTTCCACATTGGCAGAACTTATTGAAAAAATAAAAGAAAATTATATCACTGATTATACACTGAATGTTTTTGCCTGCATAGGTAAAGAAGCTGAGGAAGAGGCTACATCTTCACTTAGAGCAATAGGGGAAAATATTCCTTACAGCGATATAGAGGGAAATCAAAATAATTATCATTATTATATTTATATAGAAAACAGAGATCCTAAACTTGCAGAAATAGCAATTGTTACAGATTCTACTTCAGATTTGACACCTGAATTTATAAAAGACTTAGATGTGGAAATTATTCCTCTGAAGGTAAAACTGGACGGAAATAACTATTACAGAGAGGGAATTGATGTTACAAAAAGAGAGTTTTGGAGAAGACTTCTTTCGGAAGGACAGATACCAAAAACATCTCAACCTTCACCGGCAGAATTTAAAGCTTTGTATGAAAAACTTTTTGCAAAAGGATACAAGAAAATTATATCAATTCATATTTCAGGAAAACTTAGCGGAACACAGCAGGCTGCAAGAGTAGGAAAAGGTATGGTTGCAAGAGAGGGAGATATAGCAATTATTGATTCAAAAACAACAACCTTTGCTCTTGGACATCTGGTAACTGAAGCTGCTAAAATGGCAAAAGAAAGAAAGAGCTTCAAAGAAATTATTGACTGGATAGAAGAGACTAAGGAAAGTATGAAAATTTATTTTGTTGTTAAAGATTTGGAGTTTTTACAAAAAGGAGGAAGAATAGGAAGAGCTTCTGCTGTTGTTGGAGGACTTTTGAAACTGAAACCTATATTAAAAGTGGAAAATGGAGAAGTTTCCGTTGAAACAAAAGCTATTGGAGAGAGAGGAGCTATGCTTCATATGGAAAAACTTCTGAAAAACAGTAAAAATTCTATAATCCTGTACACTGCTTGGGGAGGAACTCAAAACGAACTTGCCAGTGCAGATGCATTAAGAAATGCAGCTGAAAAAATGAAAAAAGTGGATTACAGAGGAAGAGTGGAAATAGGAGCTATAATAGGAGCTCACACAGGACCTGTGTATGGTATGGGAGTAATGGATAAAATAAGATAAAATAAAATTTTTATTAAGAGGATGACGGGTGGGCATTGTATAAAGTCATCCTCTTTAAAATTTTTTAACTTTTTGCATTTATATAAGTGATACTTTGGAGGGAAAATATGGAAATTTTCAGACTGGTTTTTGGTATTGCGGTATTTATAGTAACTTTTTATTTTATTATTTCGGAAAAATATCCAAAATCTATTGTTTCTGTAATAGGAGCAGGGCTTATGATAGTTTCCGGAATTTTAAACGAGGAACAAGCTTTGGATACTATAGGATATAATCTGGAAGTGATATTTCTTCTTATAGGAATGATGATAATCGTAGAGATTATGGCTGAAACAGGAGTGTTTCAGTGGGTAGCCATAAAGATTGCACAGCTTGTAAAAGGTGATCCGGTAAAAATTCTTGTGTTTCTTTCAACGGTAACTGCTGTGTTCTCAGCTGTTCTTGATAATGTTACAACAATACTTCTTGTTGTTCCGGTAACAATATTTTTGGCAGAAAGATTGGAAGTAGACCCAAAGCCTTTTGTTCTGCTTCAAATTTTTATGTCAAATATAGGAGGAACAGCAACAATGATAGGGGATCCTCCAAACCTTATCATTGCAACTTTGAGCGGAATGGGATTTAATGATTTCATTATAAACCTTATGCCTGTAATAATTATTAATACAGTTGTTCTTTTAGGAAGTACGGCTCTCTTTTTTAAAAAAAGATTGGTTGTTTCCAGAGAATTGAAAGCAAGTATTATGGAATTGGATTTGAAAAGAACGATTAAAGATAAAAAACTTCTGAAACAGTCTTTGGGAGTGTTTATAGTTGTAATTTTGGGATTTGTAACAAACAGTATAACAAATATAGGATTAGCTGTAATTGCAATATTCGGGGCAGCAGTTCTTGTATTTTTGAGCGGTAAAAAACCTGAAGAGATATTTGTAAAAGTTGAATGGGATACTTTATTTTTCTTCGGAGGTCTGTTTATTTTGGTAGAGGGAGTCGAAAATCTTGGAGTAATAAAAACTCTTGGAGAGCATATAATAAGAATTACAGAAGGAAGTCTTGAGATGACTTCAAGTCTTATTCTTATTTTATCAACAATACTTTCTCCAATAATTGGGTCTATTCCTCACACACTTTCTTTCGGAAAAATTATAGCGGAAATTCTTCCCGGATATACAGGAAATACGGAAGTTTTATGGTGGGCACTGTCTCTTGGAGCTTGTTTGGGAGGAAATATGACAATTGTGGGAGCTGCAGCAAATATAGTAGGTTCTTCGGTGGCAAAAAAAGTAGGAATTGAGATAAGCTTTAAAGAATTTTTCAAATGGGGGCTTATCGTTGTACTTCAGTCAACTATTTTAAGTTTAATATATATTTATATCAGATATTAATTTATCTGAAAAAAAGGAGGAAAAATGAAATTTTCTAATTATCTGGATTCAAACCTTATTTTTACAGATGTAAAAGGTACGAATATGGAAGAAGTAATCAAAGATATGATGGAAAAATTGGCAGCCAAGGAAAAAAATTTGGCAGCGAGAAAAGATGAGATTACTCAGAGTGTTATAAAAAGAGAGGAAGAATTTTCTACAGCAATAGGAAAAAATACAGCTATTCCCCATGCAAGAATAGAAAACTTTAATGATTTTATTGTTGCGTTAGGTGTAGTGGAAACACCTTTTGAGGCAAGGGTAGAAGGAACTTCAAAAAAAGACAGTATTGAAATTGTATTTTTAATAGTTTCTGATATCTTAAAGAATAAAAATATTTTAAAAATTATGAGTGCGGTTACAAAACTCGTAATAAAATATCCTCATATAGCAGATAAGATTAAAACTCTTAAAAGTGCGGGAGAGATTTATAAGGCTGTACAGGAAGCAGATATTGAAATAGGGCATAAAATTACAGCAGAAGATGTGCTGAGTCCGGATATAATTCCTGCTTCTCCGGAAACAACTTTGGAAGAGATTGCAAAAAGACTTATCAGCGAACATATCAGCGGGCTTCCTGTTGTGGATAAAAACGGAGAATTTCTCGGAGAGATTACAGAGAAAGAGCTTATTGAATTTGGTATGCCGAAATATCTTTCTCTTATGAAAGATTTGAACTTTTTGACAGTGGGAGAACCTTTTGAAGAATATCTTGTAAATGAAAAAACAGCTACAATAAAAGATATGTATAGAGTGAAAAATAATATAATTGTTGTTGACAAAAAAGCTCCTATCATGGAAATCTGTTTTATAATGGTGAGCAAAGGGGTAACAAGACTTTATGTGGTAGAAAAAGGAAAGTATCTGGGAGTAATCAACAGATCAGATATAATCAAAAAAGTTCTTCATATTTAATCTGATGTTGCAGCATTAAGGGAAAATTGCAGAAAAGATTAAGGAGGAAAAATGATTTACCTGATAATAGGTGTTTTAGTATTTTTAACAGTATTTTATTTGATGATTACAGAAAAAGTTCCGAGTGCATGGGCAACTATGCTTGGCGGACTTATTATGGCTCTTATAGGAATTATAAACGAGGAAAATGCACTTGAAGCAGTTTACGAAAGATTGGAAATAATATTTCTTCTTGTGGGAATGATGATAATTGTCCACATCATTTCAGAAACAGGAGTATTCCAGTGGTTTGCAATCAAAGTGGCACAGCTTGTAAGAGGAGAGCCATTCAGACTGATTGTTCTGCTTTCAGTGGTAACAGCTTTGTGTTCTGCATTTCTTGATAATGTAACCACAATACTTCTTATGGCTCCGGTATCAATACTTCTTGCCAATCAGCTGAAACTTGACCCGTTTCCGTTTATAATAAGTGAAGTAATGTCTGCCAATATCGGAGGAGTGGCAACTCTTATCGGAGATCCGACTCAGCTTATCATAGGTTCTGAGGGAAATTTGGGATTTAACGAATTTCTTATGAATACATCTCCGATGGCAATAATTTCAATGATAATTCTGATAGCTAATGTGTATTTTCTTTACGGAAGGAAAATGCATGTTTCAAGAGAATTGAAAGCGAGAATTATGGAATTGGATTCAAGCCGTTCGTTAAAAGATGTGAAACTTTTAAAAGAGGCGATGATAATATTCGGACTTGTATTGGCAGGGTTTATTTTAAATAACTTTATAAATAAAGGGCTTGCAATAATAGCACTTTCGGGGGCAATAATTTTGGTTACTCTTGCAAAAAGAGAGCCTAAAGAGGTGCTTAATAATGTAGAATGGGATACATTGTTTTTCTTTATAGGATTATTTATGATGATAAGAGGAATAGAAAATCTTCATATTATAGATATAATCGGAGAGAAACTTATTGATATTACAGCAGGAAATTTTAATATGGCTCTTGCGGCAATAACTTGGCTTTCAGCAGCATTTACTTCTGTAATAGGAAATGTTGCCAATGCAGCTACTGTTTCAAAGATTGTTGAAGTTATGATACCTTCTTTTGAAAAAATAGGAAATACTCAAGCTTTCTGGTGGGCACTTTCATTTGGGTCATGTTTGGGAGGAAATATTTCAATGCTTGCTTCTGCCACAAATGTGGTTGCTGTGGGAGCGGCAGGAAAAGCAGGATGCAAAATAGATTTTATAAAGTTCTTAAAATTCGGAGCTTTGATATCAGTACAGACTCTAGCAGTTTCTACAATATATATGTGGATAAGATACATGAATTAGAAATTAAATAAAAAAATTATGTTTTAAATAAAAGACAGACTGTGTATATTATTAAAATATGCAGTCTGTTTTTTATAAATATTTGAAATTAATGATAAAAACAGATACAATAAATAGAGATGTTACTTTTTGAAAAAGGAGAAATATGTATGAGAATTTTCAGATTTGATGAATTGGATTCAACGAATATATTTTTAAAAAATTTGAAAGATAAAGAAGATTACGATACAGCCATAGCAAAGGTTCAAACTTTGGGAAGAGGAAGAAGAGGAAACAAATGGTCATCAGAACCAGGAGGAGCATATTTTAGTTTTCTTATAAAAGAAAATAAAAATATAGCGATAGAGGAATATACAAGGCTGCCTCTTGTAACAGGATATTCTCTTTTAAAAAGTTTTCAGGAACTTGAGCCTGAGTTGGATTTTAAATTTAAATGGACAAATGATATTTATATAAATGATAAAAAAATCAGCGGGATTTTAGTTGAAAAGATAAAAGATTTTTTTGTGATAGGAATAGGAATAAATGTCAATAATGAAATAAAAGGAGAGGCTGAAAGCACAGGGACATCTTTGAAAAAACTCACATTAAAAGAATATGATACGGAAAAAATAATTATTTCAATTATTGAAAAATTTAAAAATACTCTTAATTTTTATTTCAGCGGGAACTGGGATGTTATGCTTTCAGAACTTAATGAAAAAAATTATTTGAAAGATAGAAAAATAAATATAGTTTTTTCAGATTGTATAAAAAAAGAGGGAATAGGAAAATACATTCACAGAAGCGGACAGCTGGCAGCAGATATTGATGGAAAAGAGGAACTTTTCAATGTGGGTGAAATACATATTTCCAAAAATAAATAAAAAATTGTTGAAAAAAATTGAAAATACAGGTATCATATATAGTAATTGATTGTAAATTAATAAGTAGGAAAGTAGTACGGGAGGAAAATTAAAAGATGAATTTTTTTAGTAGCATTGTAGATTTTATTAACGGTATTATTTGGGGAAAAAATATTCTGGTTGTTCTTTTGATAGGGACGGGGATATTTTTTACATTGAGTATGAGATTTATGCAGATAAGACTTTTGAAAGATATGGCAAGTCTTTTGATAGATAATAAAAAAGACAGCAAAAGCGGAATAAGTTCTTTTCAGGCATTTTGTGTGTCAACAGCCACAAGAGTCGGAGCAGGTAACCTTGTAGGAGTTGTGGCAGCAGTATCTGTTGGAGGAGCAGGTTCTGTTTTCTGGATGTGGCTTGCGGCAATATTTGGAGCAGCAACAGCTTTTGTTGAAGCTACTCTTGCAATAATTTTCAGAGAAAAAAATAAAAAAGGAGATTTTGTAGGAGGAGCGGCGTTTTATATTCAAAAAGCTCTTGGTCCTAAATGGAATATGAATTTGAGATGGCTTGGTCTTATATTTGTATTTTTCGCCATGATATGTTGGGGAGGAGTTTTTCAGGTAATATCAAATTCGGTAACAGAATCTTTCAAAGTAGCATTTGGAGTAGATGTAAAAATTATGTCAGCTATACTTGCGTTTCTTACGGCTGTGGTAATTTTTGGAAGAAAAGATAAAATAGTAAAAGTTCTTGAAAAAATGGTACCTTTTATGGCGTTTATATACCTTATTCTTGTTGTATTTATTTTATTAAAAAATATTACTCTTATTCCGGGAGTATTTACAAGAATTTTTGAAGAAGCTTTTGGATTAAGACAGGCAGCAGGAGGAGCTTTCGGAGCTGTGATTATTGAGGGAGTAAAAAGAGGATTGTTCTCCAATGAAGCAGGAACAGGATCTGCTCCCAGTGCAGCTGCGGCGGCAGATGTGGATCACCCTGCAAAACAAGGACTTATTCAGGCTCTTGGTGTGTATGTAGATACACTTGTTATATGTACGGCAACAGCTCTTGTAGTGCTGGTAACAAAAGAAAGTGTGGTAAAAGGTCTTGGAGGAATGGAACTTTTACAGGAGGCGTTCAGGTATCATGTGGGGGACTGGGGAGTTGCATTTATAGCTTTTGTGCTTTTCCTATTTGCATTCAGTACAGCTCTAGGGATTACTTATTATGCAAAACCCAATCTTGTCTTTGTGGCTGATGAAGAGTGGCTTCAAACAGCATTTAAAATATTTGTATGCGGAATGATTTTTTATGGAGGAATGAAACAAGCATTTCTTGTGTGGTCTCTAGCAGATTTGGGGTTAGGTCTTATGGCCATTGTGAATATTTTTGCAATAATTCCTCTTCGTAAATATGCTTATGATTCTTTGAAAGATTATGAGCAAAAATTGAGAAATGAAAAAAATAAATAAAAAAACCTTTGACATATTCTGACATATTTTATATAATCGTAAAAGAAAAATTTTTTAATACTGTCAGAAAGTTCAAAGTGAACTTAAAATATTTTACAGAGTCTTGTTTATCTTTCTGATAAATGGGACTCTTTTTTTATGTAAAGGGAGGGATTCAGAAATGAACAAAAGCAAGCATACACTTGCAATCAAAATGACTGCAGCACTTGTAGCGGGAATTGCAGCAGGATTTCTTTGTATTCTGCTGAGAGAAAAACTTGGAGGACAGAGCGAAACTTGGAAAACAATAAACAGCATATTTTTCCAAGACATTTCAGCTAAAGGCGCTGAAAAAGCAATCGGTATTTTTTATATTGTAGGGCAGCTTTTTATCAATTCGTTGCAGCTGATAATAATACCAATGGTATTTACATCAATAACATTGGCTATGTGTCATATCAGTGATTCTAAAAAACTGGGGCGTATATCTTATAAAACTTTGGGATTTTTCTTTGTATCATCAGTAATAGCTCTTGTTCTTGCAGGAGCTGTGGGAATGGCCGTAAAAGCTTCGGGAGCATTCAACATTGCTATTCAATCATCTGTAAATGTTGTATCCGGAAAATCAGGAAGCAATCCTCTTATGGTTTTGGTAAGTGTTGTGCCTAACAATATTTTTTCAGCTTTCTCAAATAACGGAGGAGTTTTGGCAACAGTATTTTTGGCTGTATCAACAGGACTTTGTATAAATGTTTTGGGAGAAAAAGTAAAATATTTGAAAAATGTTTTACAGGAGATAAACGATATTGTAATTACTTTCCTTACTTTTGTAATTAATAAATTCGGACCTGTTGCAATTTTTGTTCTTCTTACAAGAACATTTGCTTCTTATGGAATAGAACATTTAAAACCTGCTCTTGTGTATATGGGAGTTACAACAGTAACACTTCTTGTGTTCCTTATATTTGGATATGCTTTCTTAATAGTTGCTTCTACTCGTTTAGATCCTATTCCATTTGTGAGAAAAGCAGCAAAAGTGGCATTATTTGGATTTTCAACTTCATCAAGTGCAGCTACCCTTCCTCTTAACAAGAAAACAACTGTTGAAGAATTGGGAGTACATGACGATATAGCTTCATTTGTCCTTCCTCTTGGAATGACAACTAATATGAACGGAACAGCAATAATGCAGGTTATAGCTGCTGTGTTTGTTGCAACAACAGCAGGTTATGATATAGGACTGGGAAATATATTTGTAATAGGAGTTCTGGCTCTTGTGGCTTCAGTAGGAACACCTGCTGCACCAGGAGCAGGGGCGATAGTATTGTTTACTATTCTTTCAGGACTTGGGTATACAAATGATGCTGCAATTCTTGCATACTCTTTAATTCTTGCAATAAACAGACCTATTGAAATGCTTGTTACTTCTCTTAATGTAATAGGGGACAGTGCTACAAGTATTTATGTTGCAAAAACAGAAAATATGTTTGACCATCAAGTATATCACAAATAATTTATTAAAGAAAATATAAAACTGTCAGATTTTGGCAGTTTTTTTATTTTAGGATACAGTTTGACAACAGCAGAATGTGGGGCTATACTTATATTATGAAAAATAACGGCAGATTATAAAGCAGGGGGAGTTTATGGAAATATTAACACTTTTAATTTTTTGTGTTTTTTTAATTGTGTGTATCCTTTTTGATTTTTCTATTTTGTATGCACTTGTAATGGGATTTTTTCTGTTCTGCGGATATGGGTTTTTTAAGGGGCATTCTTTGAAAAGTTTATTTCTTATGGGATTTTCCGGGATAAAAACGGTAAAAAATATATTGATTATTTTTATGCTTATAGGGGTATTGACAGCTTTGTGGAGAGCAGCAGGAACTCTTCCTTTTATAATAAGTTGGTCTGCTTCTCTTGTAAATCCATCAATGTTTATATTTACAGTATTTCTGCTGAACTGTCTTATCTCTGTTCTTACAGGAACGGCTTTCGGGACAGCTGCAACAATGAGTGTAATCACTATGACAATTTCAAACAGTATAGGAATGAATCCTGTTTTTACTGGAGGAGCTGTAATGTCTGGTATTTTTTTCGGAGACAGATGTTCTCCTGTATCCACAAGTGCATTACTGACAGCAGAACTTACCAAGACAGATATTTTTGATAATATAAAAAGAATGATAAAAACAGCTGCTGTTCCTTTTGTTCTGACATGTATTATTTATCTTGTACTGGGATATACTGCAGAAGTTTCTGCGGTAAATATAGATATAAAAAGTATATTTGAAAAATCTTTTGAGCTTCACTGGATAACAGTTCTTCCTGCTGTTGTGATTTTTGGACTTTCTGTATGCAGAATAAAAGTGAGGACAGCAATGTCTGCCAGTATACTGACAGCTTTTTTAACAGCAGTATTTTATCAGAAGACAGAACTTGGAGAGCTTTTTTGGATAATAGTAAAAGGATATTATTCAGATGATATTGTTACCGGAAAAATGCTTAACGGAGGCGGAATAATGTCGATGTTTAAGGTAGCGGTGATCGTATGTATATCTTCTTCTTACGGAGGAATTTTTGAAGGAGTAAATCTTCTTTTGCCGCTGAAAAATATAATAGCTAAATTGAGCAGAAAAATAACTCCTTTCGGAAGCGTACTTGTATCTTCTGTGGGAGCAGGTATGATTGCATGTAATCAGACACTGGCAATAATTCTTGTAAATCAGCTGTGCAGAGATGTGGAAAAAGACAATCAGACTTTTGCAATAGATTTGGAAAATTCAGTGGTTGTTACAGCTCCTCTTATTCCGTGGTCAATAGCAGGGGCAGTTCCTCTTGCAAGTGTTGGAGCTCCCACATCAGCATTGTGGGCAGCATGTTTTTTATATATTTTGCCTTTGTATACATTTGCAGTAAAAATTTTTTCTTTAAAATTAAAAAAATAAACTCAGCTCAGCTGAGTTTTATTTTTTGAAATATTCAGTCCATTTAGGTTCTTTAAATCCAATAAGCACAGTGTCCTCTGTTATGACAAGAGGTCTTTTTACAAGCATTCCGTTGCTTGAAAGGATATCAAGAAGTTCTTCTTCATTTCCTTCGGCTACTTTTTCTTTAAGATTCATTTCACGATAAAGAATACCGCTTGTATTGAAAAATTTTCTGATTGGCTCTTTGCTTAAAGCAATCCATGTTTTCAGTTCATCTTTTGTTGGATTGTTCTCCACAATATGTCTTGAGTCAAATTCAATATTGTTTTCTTCCAGCCATTTTTTTGCTTTCTGGCATGTAGAACATTTTGGATAATTTACAAATAAAGCTTTCATATTAATCTGTATACCTCCTCTGTAAAACAGTTTCTTCATATTTTAGTTTAGCAGATATCCGCAATAAATACAATACCGGAAAATATTTTAAAAATAAAAGAATATTGATAGAACAAACTCAGTGTGATATACTAAAATTAAAAGAAAAAACAGGGAGCAGAGATATGAAGGATATTGTTGTTTTAAAAGTTAAAAAGGACAGGCTGAAAATATATCTTGATCCGAAGATTGAATTTTGTGAAATAAAAAGAAATTTATTGGATAAAATAACAGAGATAAAAAATTTTGTGGGAGATGTAAGAACAGCTGTTGAGTTTGCAGGAAGAGAGATTTCTGAAACAGAAGAGGACGAACTTTTAAAAATAATAAGAGATAACAGCAGTATGGAAATAACTTATGTTTTGTCAAACGGTGAAGACAATCCAAAAATGAAAGCTGTGTTTGATTCTCTTAAAAGTGAAGGAAAAGTAAAATTTTATACAGGAATATTAAGGTCGGGAAATCTTTTGGAATATGACGGGAGTATAATAATTTTTGGAGATGTAAATCCGGGAGGGATAGTAAAAGCCGGAAATTCTGTAATTGTTCTTGGATATCTTAACGGAACTGTATATGCAGGGACAGAGAGTGGAAAGAATGCTTTTATAGGTGCACTGCATATGAATCCTATTCAGATAAAAATAGGAGAGTATATTGCAAGAAATCCTAATCCGCAGATGGAAACAAATAAAAAAATAAAAAAGGACAGCGGATTTGAGATAGCTTATGTAAACGGTGAAAATATATTTATAGAAAACTATAATAAAGAGATGCTTGATATTATGCTTGAAAACAAGAGTTAGGAGGACTTGATATGGGGAAAGTGTTAGTAGTAACATCAGGAAAAGGCGGAGTCGGTAAGACGACAACGGCTGCCAATATAGGAACAGGACTGGCTCTGGAGGGATATAAAGTTCTTCTTATAGATACGGATATCGGGCTTAGAAATCTTGATGTGGTAATGGGACTTGAAAACAGAATTGTTTATGATTTGATAGATGTAATAGAAGGAAGATGTAAAATAAAACAAGCTCTTATAAGAGATAAAAGGAATAAAAAGCCGTGTCTGCTTCCTGCTGCACAGACAAGGGAAAAAACTGATATAAATGAAGAGCAGATGAAAGAACTTATAGAAGCCATAAAAGAGGATTTTGATTTTATTGTCATAGATTGTCCGGCAGGAATAGAGCAGGGATTTAAAAATGCCATAGCAGCTGCGGATGAGGCTGTTGTTGTAACCACTCCGGAAATTTCAGCCGTGAGAGATGCGGACAGAATAATAGGACTTCTTGAAGCAAATGAAATAAAAAATATAAAACTTATTGTAAACAGACTTAGAATAGAGATGGTAAAACAAGGAAATATGTTGAGTGTACAGGATATAGTGGATATTTTGGCAATAGATGTTCTTGGTGTTGTTCCTGATGATGAAAGTATAGTTATCTCTACAAACAAAGGAGAGCCTCTTGTGTACAGGGGAAAATCTCTTGCGGCAGAATCTTATAAAAATATTGTTCAGAGAATTTTGGGAAGAGAAGTTCCGCTTCTTGAGTTGGATACAAAAAAAAGTTTTATGCTGAAATTAAAGAATATCTTTGGAAATTAGAAATAAATAAAATTTTCTAAGAAAAAATATCTGCTATTTATATTGCTTACTTCACTAAAAATGATAAACTCGCTTCGTTCAAACATATCATTTTTCAGCGTTCAGTTCGCTTCATAAATCACGCAGATATTTTTAATATCGAAAATTTTATTTTATTTTCTCTCTGGAGATAAAAAAAATTAAAAAATTTTAAAAAAATATTTGACAAGATTTAAAAGTTATGATATTATTATATGCGTTCCTGATGCCGCTTTAGCTCATCTGGTAGAGCAACTGACTTGTAATCAGTAGGTGATTG
>UQXM01000013.1 GCA_900545035.1 uncultured Fusobacterium sp.
TAAAAGACAAACCACAGGGATTCAGCTGTTTGATTCATTTTATATTTTTCCTTCACAGATAAATTTTTTTATCTCTCTTCTGCTTCCAACTCCGCATTGTACCAGATATTTTTCAATTCTCACAAAAATTTTCCTTTCATTTTATAAAAATATATAGAAAATTATACCACAATATACGACTAAAATACATCTTGAAAAATAAAAACTATTAAATTACAATGAAAATTGATTAAGTATACAGAGAAGTGTTATAATATAGAAATAAAAAATAATATAATTTTATGAATTATCATAAATAAAAAGACAATAAAAATAATTTTATATGTTTTTTTAAATTTTTAAGGAGTTATAGATATGAAAAATAAAATCCTTATGTTTTTTTGTGTATTGGCAGCTATAGGCTGTACAAATACAGAACCAAAACAACCTGCTGAAAAGGTAACGGCTCTCACAGGAAAAGAATATTTGGCACAATATGGAAAAACTCTTTCTCTTGATGAATCTCTTAAAATTGCAAGGGAACGAAATCTTGATTTGAGAGTAAAAAGTTTGGAAAGAGAAATTGCTTCTCTTGATAAAAAAATAGCCTTTGGTAATTTTCTTCCCTCAATAAATGTTATGGGAGGATATACACAACTCAATGACGAAATAAATCTTGATGTTGATGTAAGCGAACTTTCTTCTTCAATGAACGGATTTTTGGGAGCATTACATCTTCCACCACTTCCCTCAACAATGAATTCAAGATTTGTGGATAAATCATTTTATACTTTTGGTGTGAGTGCACAGATACCTGTATTTGTTCCGTCAACATGGTATCTTTATGCTGCAAGACAAAAAGGCGAAAAGATAAGTGAGCTGGCTGAAAATTTTGCAGATAAAATGCTTCAGCTTCAGGTAATGGGACAATATTATTACATTCTTGCTCTTGAATCAGAAAAAAATTCTCTTGAAAACGAGCTGAAATCTGCAAAAGAGCTTGAGAAAAAAGCAAAAATTTCTGTGAAAGTGGAAGCTGTTCTTCCTTGGGAGCTTGAAAAAGCACAGGCTTTTGTAAAAGCAAAAGAATATGCTTTAAACGAAAATGAAAGAGATTTGAGAACAGCAAAAATGAATTTTTTAAAAACTTTAAATTTAAGCCCGATGATTTATACTGATGTTGTTTTTGATGATGAAATAATTTTTCCTGAAAAACTGCCGAGCATGGAAGAATGTATCTACGAAGCTGTGGCAGGAAACGAAATTTTACAGATTACAGAAACAGGAAAAGATATCAGTACAGATATTAAAAAAATAGCTGTTACAAATTTTCTTCCAAAAATAATTCTTGGAGGAGGATATATAAACAACAGTACTGAAATTTTGTCAGACCCTGATTTTCTTTATGGAAATGTCAGCGGAATAATAAGTATTTTTAACGGATTTAAAAATATAAATGAATATAAAAAAGCTGTGAGAAAAGAAAAAATTGCAGAGCTTAAATTGGAAAAAGAATTTATGACAGTGATAATTGAAACTGCAAAAGCTTATCAGAATGTGGAAAAAGCACAGGAACTTCGTTATATAAGCGGATTGAATTTCAAGGGAGAAGAGGGACGGCTTCATCAAAAACAAGCTGAAAGAAAAGTAGATATGATTGATGATGAAGAATATTTTGCAGCTCTTTCATCATATGAAAAAGCTTTGAGCATGAAGAAAAAAGCAGATTTTCAATATGAAATGGCTCTGGGAGCTTTAAAAATTGCAATGGGAAAAAATCCTTTAAGCAACAGGGAGGAAAAATAGAATGAAGAAAAAAATAGCTGTGGGAATACTGATAATGTTAATGGCAGCAGGATGCGGGAAAAAAACAGAACCTGTAATAAGACCGGTAGAAGCTGTGAGTGCTGTTTCTGCTCCCGAAGCTCTTGTATATGAATATCCGGCTGTAATAATGGCAGATAAAGAAGCTCCTCTTTCATTCAGAGTGGCAGGACCTATAAAAACTATGAATGTGGAAGTGGGAACTTTTGTAAAAGAGGGAGATATTATTGCTGAAATGGATAAAAGGGACTACGAAGTTCAGCTTGACGCATTTCGGAAAAAAGCAGCGGCGGCTAAAAATGTTTACAATGCTTCAAAAGCTGTGGCTGAAAATGCAAGAAAACAGTTTAAAAGAGTGGAAGCTCTTTATAAAGAAAAAGCAATTCCAAAAAAATCTTATGATGAAGCTCTGGCAGGAGTACAGGCAGCAGCAGCGGCAGAACTTGCAAATCTTGCTCAGTATCAGGGAGCTGTTCAGGGAGTGATAAATTGTGAAAATCAGTTAAAAGATACAGTTTTGAAAGCTCCTTATGAGGGATATATCAGCAGAAAATATTTTGGTGCAGGAACAACTGCGGGAGCAGGAATGCCTGTTGTGGCAATCTCTTCCACAGGAAATAACAAAGTAAGAATAAGTATGTCGGAAGAAGATGTAGAGAAAGTAAAAAATATTTCGGAAGCACAGCTTATTTTCAGAGAAAAAACTTATAAACTGAAACTTGCCGATGCAGGACTTACAAAAGGAATTGTAAAACTTGCTTATCCTGTAACTTTTGAATTTATGGAAGAGGGAAAAAATATTCCTGTGGATTCGGAGGGAACTGTAAAACTTTCTTTTAAAAATGAAAATACAAAAGGGATTTTAATTCCCATAGAAGCTGTTTTTGATAAAAACGGTGAAATAAAAGTATGGGTTTACAAAGATAATCAGGTAAACGGAAAAACAGTGAATATTGTGAAACCATATTCAGATGGAATGGTTATGGTAACAGGAATTAATGAGGGAGAAAAAATTGTTACCAAAGGAGTACACGAACTTTCAGAGGGACAAAAAGTAAATCTTCTTGAGCCGTTTTCAAAAACAAATGTGGGAGATATGCTGTAAAGCAGAGGTGCGGAATGAAATTTATAGATTACTCAATAAAAAATACAGTTGTTGTAAGATTTATGGTTATACTCCTTATTATAGGAGGATTGTTTTCCTATATGAAACTTGGAAAATTGGAAGACCCTGAATTTAAAATAAAAGAAGCTTTGGTAATAACTCTTTATCCGGAAGCAGATGCTCATACAGTCGAGCTTCAGGTTACAAACAGAATGGAAGAAGCTTTGCAAAAAATCCCCAATATAGATTTTCTGCAGAGTGTTTCAAAGCCGGGATATTCTCAGGTAAAAATAAAATTAAAAGAATCCGTTCCCACAAAAGAATTGGATCAGTATTGGGATAATGTGAGAAAAAAAATAAATGATGCTCAAATAAATATGCCTATGGGAGTAGTTCCTTCAATGGTTCTTGATGATTACGGAGCTGTTTACGGAATATTTTTGGCTGTTACAAGCGACGGATATTCTTATTCAGAACTTTCAAAATATACAGATTATATTCTGAAAGAATTGAACTCAATAAACGGAATTGCTCAAACGGCAGAGTTCGGAAAACAGAATGAAGCTGTTCAGGTAATTATCGACAGAGAAAAAATAAATTCTATGGGACTGAGCACAAAATTAATTGCAGCCTCTCTTTTTACGGAAAATCTTATTTCAGGAGGAGGAAACATTGATTACGGTTCTTACAGAGTTGATTTAAGATTAAATAATGACATAAACAGCATGGAAGATTTAAAAAATCTTGTTGTGTTTTCAAAAAAACTTCCTGACGGAACAAATGAGATTGTGAGGCTGGGAGATGTTGCGGAACTGAAAAAAGGATATGTTGAGCCTGTATCTCAAAAAATGTATTATAATGGAAGAATGGCAATGGGAATATCACTTTCTCCTGAATCCGGGGCAAATGTTGTGGAAGTGGGAAAAGTGATAGATAAAAAAATTCTGGAATTGAAAGAAAAAATTCCTGTGGGAATTGATATTCATAAAATTTATTATCAGCCTGAACTTGTTACAGCAGCAATAAATAATTTTGTGATAAATCTTATTCTTTCGGTTATTACTGTTGTGGGAGTTCTTCTTGTTACGATGGGAATGAGAAGCGGACTTATAATAGGAAGTGCTCTTGTATATTCAATTCTCGGAACTCTTATTTTTATGCTTGCTATGAAAATAGATTTACAGAGAGTTTCTCTTGGATCGTTTATAATTGCAATGGGTATGCTTGTTGATAATTCAATAGTTATTGTGGACAATGTCTTGGTAAACAGAAATAGGGGAATGGAAATGGAAGAAGCTCTTTCGGATGCGGCACACAAACCTGCAATGGCTCTTTTAGGTGCAACATCAATAGCAGCTCTTGCTTTTCTGCCTGCATATCTTATGCCTACATATGTGGGGGAATATGTGGGTTCTTCTTTCTGGGTAATAGGAATTTCTCTTATGTTGAGCTGGTTTTTATGTCTTACACAGACACCTGTGTATTGTAAATTTTATCTTGAAAATGGAACAGCTGAAAAAGAAAGTGAAAGAGAGAAAAAGTTTTATGAAAAATGCAGAAAAATTTTATATTTTCTGCTGAAAAGAAAAAAATTGACAATAACAGCTGTTCTCGCAGCTTTTGCTGTATCGTCAGTACTATTTTTTGAAATTCCAAAAATATTTTTCCCCGATTCAGATAAAAAAGGTTTTACAATAAGTCTTTGGGCACCTGAAGGAAGCAGACTGGAAGTTATTGATGAAGCTGCCATGAAACTTGAAAAATATCTCCGTGAAGATGAAAGAGTGAAAGATATCACAGCAACAATAGGCTCATCTCCTGCAAGATATTATGTATCAACAACTCCCGAAATGCCAAATACATCTTTCGGAGAACTTATATTGAATGTAAAAAAAGTAAAAGATGTGGAAAAAGTTGGGGAGAAAGCTGTTGAATTTGCCAATAAAAATCTTCCGGGAATAACAGTAAATATCAAAAAATATCCTAACGGTGTTCCTGTGGAATATCCTATTGAAATAGCTTTTTCAGGACCTGACCCTCAAGTTTTGAGAAACCTTTCCGATAAGGCAATAGATATTATGAAAAAATATCCTGATGTTTTAAATATTAAAACAGACTGGAGAAATAAAATTCTCACATGGGAGGGAAGATACTCACAGTCAGAAAGCAAAAGAGCCGGGCTCACTTCTGCAGATATTGCAACTTCTCTTATGAGAACTTCTGACGGAATACCTATGGGAAGAATTAAAGAGGGAGATAAACTTGTAACAGTTCTTCTTAAAGAAAACAGTACAGAAAAAAATAAAAATGATATAAACAATATTTCGCAAACACCTGTCTGGGGGCTTACTTTGGAAGCACAGCCTCTTTCAAGCATAATCAGCAACGGAAATCTGAAATTTGCAGAGGGGCAGATTTGGAGAAGAAACAGAGTAAGAACAATGACTGTTCAGGCTGATGTTCCTGTAGGTGTAAGTCCTATGGATGTGAGAGATGAATTTAAAAAAGAGATAGAAACAATTGAACTTCCTAAGGGATATACAATGAAATGGCTGGGAGAATATGATGAACAGACCAAAAATGTACTTTCTCTTTTAGGTGCAGTTCCTTTACCTGTAATAATTATGTTTTTAATATGTGTGCTTCTTTTTGCCAGTGTAAAAATTCCTGTACTTATTTTTGCAATGCTTCCTTTGTGTATGATAGGAATTGTTCCGGGACTTTTTGTAACAGGAAAAAGTTTTGGATTTATGTCGGCTGTTGGAGTTATTTCTCTTTCAGGAATGATGATAAAAAATATGATTGTTCTTGTCGATGAAATCAGATATGAAATAAATATTTTGAAAAAAGACAAATTTACGGCAATTATTGATTCTGCTGTGAGCAGGATAAGAGCTGTGAGTCTTGCAGCAGTAACAACAATATTTGGAATGCTTCCTCTTATGACAGATCCTCTTTATGGAGATATGGCTGCTACAATAGTTTTTGGATTATTTGTTTCAACTGTTTTAACTCTTTTTATATTCCCTGTTGTATATTCAATAGCATATAATATAGAAGAAAGAGAAAACTAAAAAAGAAAAATCTCCTTTGATTAAAAATCAAGGGAGATTTTTTAAAATTAATTTTTATTAATCTTTCTGCTGACTGTAAAACAATTTTTTTGAAAGCATATCTTCTTCTTTGTTTTCAAGCATATATTTTGCATGGTCAATAAACATTTTTCTGATATCTTTCATCATTCCAAGACTTACCATTTTATTTTCTACAGCAAATCCTTCTTTTTCAAGAGCTTCTTTCCAGTCAATAGCTATATCGTTGTTGGCATGATCTCCTGCCACAAACATAAATGGCATAAGAATAACTTTTTTTATTCCGTCCTTTTTTAAATCTGCCGCAACATTTTCAAATGCAGGAAATCCTTCAATAGTTCCTACATAAAAATTATATCCCAGAGATTTTGCCGTGTAATCCATAGCAGGATAAGCAGCATTTCCGCTGTCATGTGTTCCGTGTCCCACAAGGACAACAGCAGTGTTTTTATCTAATTTTCCGACTTCTTTGTTTATTATTTCAGCAACCATTTTATAATCATCAGGTGTTGTAAGAAGAGCGGAACCTGTTCTTATTTCTTTGAATTTATCCTGATACATTTCCAATTGTTTTTCAAGAGTTTTGGCTTCAATACCATTGATTATATTTGTAGGCTGAACTATAATATGAGTATATCCCTCTGCTGCCAGTTTATCAAGAGCTTCGGCAGGATTATCTTTTACAATTCCTCTGTCTTTCAATCTTCTCATAATGATTCTTGATGTGTAAGCTTCTCTCACAGTGATATTTTTAAATTCTTTTTCTGCCTCTTTATTTACTGCATCAATTGTATTTGCTCTTGTATCATCAAATGTAGTACCAAAATGTACCATTAATACAGAAGCTTTGTCATTTTTTCCCATTGTTTTGTAAAAATCAGATTTCACATATCCTCCCTCTTCTCCGTGGGCAAACAAGCTCATTGAAGCTGTCAGCATTACAGCTGTGAATAATTTTTTCATAGACCCCTCCTCAAAATTTTATAAAATCAAAAATATATATTCTGATTATATCACAGAAAAATACTTTATAAAAATTTAATCAAGAAAAAATTCAAGAATAAATTTTTCAATTCCCATATAATCTTCTATCTGTCCTGTTTTTATTTTATATTCGATTATAAGGGTATCTTTCATTTTTTTCTTGTAAAAATCAAGAGGATACAGTTCAAGATATTTAAATTTTAAAAACAGAGGATATTCAGCAGTAAATCTGAAACCGTCTTTTTTAAATTTGTTTTTTATTCCGGGATACACATTTGCTTTGAAACTGTTATAAGACATAGAGGGATTTATTGTTCCTCGATATGCCAAATCCTTCAGTTTGAAAAGTGTGGTAAGTTCTTCTCCGAGAATATTTAAGAACAACATATAATTTTTTTCAGCTCTTAAATGTTCAATCAAATTTTTTGTATCTTTGTTGTAAAGAAAACTTTCTACAAGTTTATATAGATTATATTCTGTATTTACAGAAAGAATATGCTTTACATTTTCAAGTTTGAAAGGTTCTCCGTTTAAAAAGTTTTCCACTTTATCTATTTCATTTTTTATTTTAAGGAAATCCTCTCCCACCATTTCAATGAATTTTTCTGCCTCATATTCAGTACAGTTAAATTTTTTTTCCACAAAAAACTGCAAAGCTTTTTTTTCGTTTTCTTTTCTGGCAGGAATGATTTTAGCCACAGCTTCGAGATTTTTCATAGTAAGAGCTTTTTCCAATGGATTTACAGCTTTTCCGTAATCATTAAGAGTTTCTTCGTAGAGCATAACAATTATTTTTTGTGTATAGTTAAATTCATCAAGAGATTTTATAAAATTATTCAGCCCTTTCATTTTTTCAAGTCGTCTTATAACAATAAGAGTTTTCGGAATAAACATTGAGTTTGTGGAAAGTGCCTGAAATACAGCCTCTGTATCGTCTTGAGTGATATCAAAATATTGCTCCGGAATATTAGGATTTTCCTCTTTTATTTTTTTTATAAGTTCATCGTATTTAAGCTGAAGAGGGATATCTCCATATAGAAAATAAATCAAAGCTCCGACCTCCGTAAAATTTTATTTTTCTTCTTTTATCTCCTTGAAAATATTTTTTAAAGGTGCTTTTATTACGGCAAAGAACATACCTGCAAAAACTCCCAAAACAACTCCTATAAGAATAATAAGTTTAGGACTTATTCCTCTGTCAGATGATGGTTTGTCAACAGAAATTACTGTTATATTTTCTTCTCCGGAAAAACTGAAAAGATTTTCTGCATCTTTTTGAATATTTTTAAGGTCTGCTACTTTAAGATACATAGAATTTAGAGAATTTATTTTTTCTTGATATTCAACATATAAAACAGGGGCAATTATTGAAAGATTGGCTTTCATATTTTCTTTTGAAACATCAGAAAAGTTTTTATTTACCACAGTCATTATCTCTTTATTAAGTTTGTCTGTATCTTTTGTTAAAACAGCAAGAGTATTTTCAGATGTTTCTATTTCATCTGCAAAATTTTTCTTAAATTCATTATTTAATATTTTTGTATCTTCGTCTATAATTTTATTTATTTCAGCTGATATTTTTTCAATATTTTCATCTTTTGTTTTTGTGAAAAGCTTGTAGCTTTTATTTTTTCTGTCAACGATTTTTATAAAATCGTAATCTTCTTTCATGGCATCTGCAATTTCTTTTGTTTTTTCTGATGAAATTACAATTATATCATTTTCAGGATTGTCCAAAAGAGTATCAAAAGATTTCTGCACAGTTCCATTGAAAGCAAGCGAACCGTTTTTGTAAATATTGTTGTACTGATTAATTTTATTTGCAGTTTCTTCGGAGAAAGTTATATTTACTCCATAATTTTTCGGCTGGTTTATTTTATAAAAAGCAAAACCTGCTGCAAGTATTGTAAAAATTACTGTTACAATAAATATAAGCTTTTTCTCTTTTATGATTGTTTTCAGAATTTCTGCTAAATCAATTTCATCCTCGTCATAATATCTGTTTTCTAATTCATACTTGTCCATTAAATTGTCTCCCTTTTCGTTTGTAATAATTTCTAAATTGTATAACTGTTTATGAGTTTTTATACATGTAATTTTAGGAAAATTCTAAAAAATTTTTACTTATTTTTTGTGATTTTTATTCAAAAATTATTGTAAATGTGATATTATTGAAGAAGCAAAAAAATGTATAATTAATCATAAGCATTTATACACTTTTTTTCTTTTCCAAATTTTATCACAGCATATTACTTTATAGATTATAGCACAAAAAAATTTTTTATAAAAGATAATAAAACAAAAGGAGAGTGGAGATGAACTTAGAAAAAAAAGAATATATTCCTGAAGAATACAGGGATATCTATGAGGATGAAATTGACTTAAAAGAGTTATTTTTGGTTTTATGGAGAAATAAAATCAAAATAGCGGCAGCTGCATTTATCTGTATGGTGCTTGGATTTGGTGCAGGAAAAGTAAGCGGAGCAAAAAGTAAAAAATCGACTGTTGTGGTTGAATATACTTATCCGGGAATAGAAGCAGGAAAAAGTCCTGACGGAAATACTCTTGGTTTGACTTACAGCCAGTTTAAAAATATTTTTATGATTAAAGATATTTTTCATAAAATGCCTGAACTTTCACAAGAAGGGCTTACTGAAGATGGAGTGTTGAACGGAATAAAAATTACTCCTGTTCTTCCTGAAGATTTAAAAAAAGGAGAGGTCTATTTTCCGAATAAATTTAATTATTCTTTAAAAATTTCAGGTACGAGTGAAAAAGATGAAGAAATTTTAAAAAATTTCATTGAAGTACAGAAAGATTATTTTAAAAGAAATTATGCAATATCTGCCCGTCTTCCTATTTTAGATTATGGAAAAAGTGTTACATATGATTATAAAGATATAATTTCAGTACTTAGCAATTCTCTGAACAGTGCTGTTTCTGCTTTGCAGAATATAGACCAAAATCTTATTTCTCTGGAAGATAAAGTAGAAGTACAGACAATTTTAAAAGAAATGAAAATTTTAAAAGATATTAATCTTGCAAAAGCGGCAAATATGGTAGATGATTACAGGGTAACAAAAAATCCTGACGAACTTATGCTTAATTACAGACAACAGCTGGAACAGCTGGGAATACAAAGAGAAAAAGTTTTGGGAAAAATAAATCAGCTTGAAACTATGGTAAAAACATATAAACCGGAAAACAGAAATGTTGTGGTTATGAGCAACGGAAATTCTGAAAAAATAAAAACAGATGATGAAAATTATTATACAGAATTTTTAAGACAGCTTGCTGCGGAAAAAATAAAACTTTCAGACATTGATGTGGAAATAAAATATATAAACAGAAAAATGAATCAGCAGACAAACAGCGATATGACAAAAGCTGATGAGGTAAATAAAGAATTAAAATTTATAGCTGATACAATTAATGAAAAAACAGAAAAAATTAACAGTCTGACTGTAAAAAATTATAACAGAAAATATTCTGACATAATAAAAGTAACAGAAGCCGTAACAACAAAATCTTCTTCAAAAACTATGCTTATGACTTTAGCAGGACTTATTCTTGGAGGATTTTTAGGTGTATGTTATGTATTGATAGGAAACTTTATTTTTGAAGAAAAGAAAAAAAGAAAAGATAAATAAGAAATAAAATTATCTAGAAAAAAATATCTGCTGTTTATATTGCTTGTTTCACTAAAAATGATTGCTCTGCATCTCAATAATCATAGTCGTTTGTCAACTCTTTGATTATTGGAACTCGGACTTTGTCCTCAAACATATCATTTTTCAGCGTTCAACTCGCGGCATAAACTACGCAGATATTTTTAATTTCGATAATTTTATTTCTTAATTACTTGGCAAAAATCAATGGAATTAAATTAATAAGTTTACAACTGAAAGTATTCCTATTACCCACATAGTAAGGGAAATCTTTTTGAAATCCAAACACACTGCATTTATTATGATGTAAGAAATAAATCCAAAACTTAATCCTATTGCAATACTGTGTGTCATCGGCATAAATATGATTGTCATAAATGCAGGAATTGATTCTTTCATATTTGACAAATCAAGATGAGCAACATTTCTGAACATAAATATTCCAACTATAACAAGAGCAGGAGCTACTGCGAATACAGGAATAGCTTCTACGATAGGAGCAATGAAAAGTGCCAGCAGGAAAAATAATCCTGTAAAAATAGAAGCAAGCCCTGTTTTTGCTCCAACTTTTATACCGGCGATTGATTCTCCGTAAGTTGTAACTGTACTTGTTCCAAGAAGAGCTCCGATAATTGTAGATGAACAGTCGGCAAGAAGCATTCTTCCCAATCCTTTTTTTCTTTCCTCTTCATTTCTGAATTTTACCTCTTTGTATGTAAACATCAGAACACTCAAGGAATCAAACAAATCAATAAACATGAATGAAAAAATAGCTCCCAGAAGGCTTACTTTCATAACACCGAAAACATTAAGCTTAAACATTAAAGGTGCCATGCTTGGAGGAGATGAAAGAAGCTGTGCAGGCATATCCACTTCTCCCATAAACATTCCGACAATTGAAATGATTATGATACTGATTAATACTCCGCCTTTTACATTTTTCATATCAAGAATATACATTAAAAATAATCCTGCAAGAGAAAGAGCTACAGGAACTGTAATCGGAGCAATTTTTACAAGAGTTTCAGGGTTTGCTTCAATAATTCCCATACTTTTTAATCCAATTAATGAAAGGAAAAGTCCTATTCCAACTGTTGCTGCTGTTGAAAGTTGTTGAGGAATAGAATTGATTATTTTTTCTCTCACTCCGCAGACTGCCAAAATAAGATAAAATACTCCAGAAAAGAAAACAACTCCAAGAGCATCCTGCCAAGGAATACCGTTACCTTTTACAAGTGTGAAAGTAAAGAATGCATTAAGTCCTACTCCCGGTGCAAGAGAAATAGGTACATTTCCTAAAATTCCTCCAAGAAAAGAACCGATTGCAGTGGCAACACAAGTTACAGTAACAAGAGCTCCTTTATCCATTCCTGTAAGAGAAAGCACAGCAGGGTTTACAAATATGATGTAAGAAATAGTTAAGAATGTAGTAAGCCCCCCAAAAAATTCACCTCTTATACTTCCGCCTCTTTCGGAGATAAGAAATTTTTCATCAAGAAATTTTACAAATCCATTTTGCGACATTTTAAAATTTTCCCCCTATAAAATTCTTAAATAATATCTTAAAAATATTCTATGAATATCATAATCCTAAATTATTTATTTTTATTTGTTCCAATATCCGATATGAGCTCTTGCAATATCTTTGGCAAGCTGTTCGTCAGCAATAGGTCCGATTACTTCGATAGGTTTTTGTCCTTTTGCAAGTATTTCTCTGCAAGGCATATCAAATGTAGGGTTATCTTCGTCAGCTCCTGTCAATGCCAAAAGTTCTTTTTCACTTATTCCGTAAACTATTCTTCCTACATTTCCCCAGTAAATAGCACCTGTACACATACAGCAAGGTTCAGCTGTTGAATAAAGAGTGCAGTCCCATAAAAATTCTCTTGAATAAAGTTTTACAGCTTTTCTCATTGCAGTTGTTTCAGCATGTCCTGTACATTCTTTTTCAGTAACTTCGATGTTTCCTGATTCAACTATGATGTTTCCCTCTTTGTCAACAATCAAAGCTCCGAATGGGTGGTTTCCTGATGCAACAGATTCATCAGCAATTTCAATACATCTTCTGATGTATTTTTCATGGTCTAAATTTGTCATAATGTTTTCTCCTCCTGAAAAATAATTTAAAAATAAAAAAGCAGCCTTTCGGGCTGCTGTGTTAATAAATTTATCTGCACACTTCGACCCTGCAAGATGAGCAGTTTTACATTACCTGCCTAACGAGTTTCTTGTGGTCGCCGTGATACATATTTTATATTATAAAATTTTTTTAAAATTGTCAATTAAAATTTATCTGTAAATATTTCCCATTAATCCCACAATTTTTTTTGCTTCTGCAATTTTCTTGCTTGCTATTGCACGAGCTTTTTTTGCTCCCTCTGCAAGAATCTGTTCAACAAGTTCGGGGTTTTTGGCAAGTTCTTCTCTTCTTGCACGAGCCTCTCCGAAATAATTTAAGATTGCTTCAAGAAGTTCTTTTTTTGCATGTCCGTATCCGTAATTTCCTGCCATAAATTTGTTTCTCATCGCCTCTACTTGTTCAGGTGTTGCGAATAATTTATAAAGAGTTGTGATATTATTGTCAGGATTTTTTGGTTCTTCAAGAGGAGTAGAATCTGTTACAATACTCATAACTTGTTTTTTAAGAACATTTTTTGGTGCAAACATATTGATTACATTTCCGTAAGATTTACTCATCTTTTGTCCGTCTGTTCCCGGAACAACAGCAAGACTTTCTATAATCATAGGTTCAGGCAGTTTGAAAAAGTCAACATTGTACTGCTGATTAAATTTCATTGCAATATCTCTTGCAAATTCAAGATGTTGTTTTTGGTCTTTTCCAACAGGAACAACATCGGAATCATATATTAAAATATCAGCCGCCATAAGAATCGGATAAGTTAAAAGTCCTGTATTTGGAAAAAATCCTTTTGCAATTTTATCTTTGTAAGAATGTCCTCTTTCCATAAGTCCTACAGGTGTTACATTGGCAAGAAGCCATGAAAGCTCCACATGTTCAGGTACATCTGATTGAAGGAACAGAGTTGATTTTGCAGGGTCAAGTCCCAGTGCAAGATAATCAAGAATAATATTTTTTGTGCTTTCTCTCAAAAGTTCAGGGTCTGTAAGAGATGTAAGAGAGTGGTAATCTGCCACAAAATAAAATCCTTCCACTTTATCCTGGTTTTCAATAAATTGTTTCATTGCTCCGAAATAGTTTCCAAGATGAAGAGTTCCGCTTGGCTGAATTCCAGATAAACTTCTTTTCATAAAAAATCCTCCTAAAAATTATACAAAGCCTGTGAAATATTACAGGCTGAAAATTTATATTATCAATTGCAATATATTATAAAATAAATTCGTATCTCTAATATAACATTATATTTTTTATTTATCAATAAATTTTTAAATATAACGGGAATTTATTCTTAAACTTTATTGCCAAAAGATAAAATATTTTTTATAATATATTAAAAACAATAGGCGGAGGGCAGAAAGCTATGAAATATATTGCCGGTGTGGATATAGGCGGAACAAATACCAAAATTGGAATTTTGGACGAAAACGGAGAAATTCTTGTGAAAGAAAGCATTAAAACTCTTTCAATGGAGGGTGCCGAAAAAACAATGACAAGAATATGGGAAAAAATAAAAGAACTTATGAGCTCTGTAAATATTGATGAAGCAGATCTTAAAGGTGTGGGAATGGGAATACCCGGACCTGTTACAGATAAAAAAATAGTAGGATTTTTTGCAAACTTTCCTTGGGAAAGAAATCTTAACATTTCACAAATGTTTGAAATTATAAGCGGAAAAACTACAAGGCTTGATAATGATGTTAATGTTATTGCTCTTGGAGAAGCAAGATACGGAGCGGGAAAAGGTTCGAAATCAAGTATAACAATTGCTCTGGGAACAGGAATAGGCGGAGGAATTTATGTTGACGGAAATCTTATTTCAGGAGCAACAGGTGCAGGCGGAGAAGTGGGACACATGAAACTTGTGAAAGACGGAAAACTTTGCGGCTGCGGACAGAGAGGATGTTTTGAAGCTTATGCTTCTGCAACGGGAATAGAGAGAGAAGCTGTATCAAGACTTCTTGTGAATAAAACAAATCTTTTATATGAAAAAATAAACGGAGATATAAGCAGACTTGAAGCAAAAGATGTTTTTGATGCTGCAAAAGAGGGAGATTCTTTTTCTCTTGAAATTGTAGATTATGAAGCTGAATATCTTGCAATGGGAATAGGAAACATATTAAATATCATAAATCCGGAAAGAGTAATACTTGGAGGAGGAGTTGCTCAGGCAGGAGACATTCTTCTTGACAGAGTAAAAGAAAAACTTCCGAAATATGCTCTTGCAGTAACTCTTAATAATTTTAATATTGTTTTGGGAACTTTGGGAAATGATGCAGGAATAAAAGGAGCGGCAGCTCTTATAGATTAAAAAATTTTTTAAAAAATTAAAAATATTTTATTCTTTTCAAATATATGGTATAATTATAATGGACAAAGTGCTGGGAGATGATACTTTATGTTAGAAAAAAATATAAGAGAAAAAGTTGTTATTGTTGATAAAATTGAAAATTGGGAAAATGCAATAAAACTTGCGGCAAAACCTTTGCTTCTTGATAATTCCATAACAGAAAATTATGTGAGAGCAATGGTAAATAATGTAAAAAAATTTGGAGCATATATTGTAATAAATGATGTTCTTGCTTTGGCACATTCACGCCCTGAGGATGGGGTAAACAGAAATTGTCTTTCTTTGTTGAAAATAAATGAGGGAGTAGTTTTTGATGAAGCACTGGGAAGCAGAGTGTATTTGATTTTTGTTTTGGGAGCTGTAAACAACAGCAGCCATATGGATATACTTTTAAAACTTATGGAAATAATAGACAATGAAAGCCTTATAAAAAAACTTACAGAGGCTGTAAGCATAAATGAAATTACAGAACTTCTGGAAGAAGTAATATAAAATTTTATAAAAAAATTTGACAAGTTAATAAAAAATATGTATAATCCAATTTATAAAAATAAAAAAATTAAAAGGAGATAAAAATGTCAGCAAAAGTTTTACTTTCAATGGTTAATAACCCCATGGTTCCGTAGAAGGAATTTGTGTTTGTGAGTTTTTCATAGATGCAAATTCATTTTGTGATTAAGACGGATTGAATTTGCGTCTATGGAACTTAACCTAAAAGAAAACAAAAACATTTTTATTTCTTAAATGATTAAGACCATTCAGACGCATGAAAGTGTGTTTTGAATGGTCTTTTTGTTTTAATAAAAAATTTTACGGAGGATAGAAAATATGAAAAAAATAACAAGAAAGTTTCCCGAAAGGGTAGAAATAAAATTTGATAAAATGACAGGAGCAAAAAATAAAATTTTAGAACGATAATTTTTTAGGAGGAAACAGAAATGGCAAAATTTGAAACTTTAATTACTTTTGGAATATATTTGATTTTTTTAATGGGAGTGGGAGTTTATTTTTATAAAAAAACTCAAAGTTCAGAAGATTATATAATCGGAGGAAGAGGACTTGGTTCGTGGGTAACGGCTCTTTCGGCACAGGCAAGTGATATGAGCGGATGGCTTCTTATGGGACTGCCTGGAGCAGTTTATCTTTCAGGAATGAGTCAGATTTGGGTAATTGTAGGTTTGGCATTGGGAACTTATCTGAACTGGAAATTTGTGGCAGCAAAACTTAGAGTGCAGACAGAGGAAACAGATACAATGACACTTCCAAATTTTTTAAGCAGAAAACTTGGAGATGAAAAAGGATATATCAGAATATTTTCGGCTGTTGTTATACTTTTCTTCTTTACAATTTATTCTGCTTCAGGTCTTGTGGCAGCGGGAAAACTTTTTGAAAGCATATTGGGAATTGATTATAAAATGGCCGTGTTAATCGGTGGATTTACAATTATATTTTATACATTTATGGGAGGATATCTTGCTTGCTGCTGGACAGATTTTTTCCAAGGAGGATTGATGTTTTTTGCCATAATTGTTGTACCTCTTGTTGCATATTTTCATGGAGGAGGAATTGACGGAATAGAAACAGCTATGAAAGCCAAAGATATCTCTCTTAAAATTTTTAACGGCGGAGGAAGCACAGAAATTTTAGCTATGATTTCTTCTCTGGCATGGGGACTTGGATATTTTGGACAGCCACATATTCTTGTAAGATTTATCAGTGTAAAATCTGTAAAAGAACTTACAAAAGCAAGACAGATAGCTATGATATGGGTAGTAATTTCTCTTGTGGGAGCTATTGCTGTGGGAATTACAGGAACAGCAGTTTTTGCATCTGTAAATGAACTTGGAGGAGATGCTGAAAAAATATTTATCTATATGATAGGAAAACTTTTTAATCCTTGGATTGGCGGTGTTCTTCTTGCGGCAATTCTTTCGGCTATAATGTCAACAATAGATTCTCAGCTTCTTGTGTCTTCTTCAACTCTTACAGAAGACTTTTACAGATATATTAAAAAAGATGCAACTGAAAAAGAAAAAATCTGGACAGGAAGAATTTGTATAATAATAATTGCAGCTGTGGCTTATGTTTTGGCAATGAATCCAAGTGCAAAAGTTCTTTCAATGGTTTCTTATGCATGGGCAGGGTTTGGAGGAGCTTTCGGGCCTGCTGTTCTTATCACTTTGTATTTTAAAAATATGAACTGGAAAAGTGTTTTTGCAGGAATGATAACAGGAACAATAACTATTATTTTATGGAAACAATTTGGTTACAGCGAATATCTGTATGAAATTATTCCTGCATTTATATTTAACGGGCTTGTAACTTTTGCTGCCGAAAAAATATTTTTCAGAGCAGGAAATATTTATGCAGCAAAAAATTAAGTATATTCCCAAAATGTGAACAAAACTATTCTGAACTATCCTGATGTCAAAAGCGTCAAAGATGTAAATGAGAACATAAAAAATAATATTTTGGAGAATGGTTTAAACTTTTAAAATATTATATAATATACTATTGAAAGAATACAAAAGGAGAGAACAGATGGAAATAAAAAGAATTTTAAACGGAATAGAATATGAAATAATTCAGGAAACTGTAAGTGATATTGCAGCAGAGGGAATGGAATACGATTCGAGAAAAATAAAAGAAGGAGATATTTTTATCGCTCTTGAGGGTCATGTGGTAGACGGACATGATTTTATAGAAAAAGCTGTGGCGAACGGAGCAAAAACAATTTTGGTTTCCAAGAAAGATATCGCTGTTATTGAGGGAATTAATTATTACTATGTGGAAAATCTTCCTGAAAATATGGGAAAAATTGCTTCAAATTTTTATGGATATCCGCAAAATAATCTGCATATTATAGGGGTAACAGGAACAAACGGTAAAACTACCACAACATATATTTTGGAAGCTCTTTTGGGAGAGAATAAAACGGCCAGACTTGGAACTGTTGAATACAAAATAGGAGACGAAATAATTCCTGCCCCAAACACAACGCCAATGTCTATCGATATTGTAAAAATGTGCAAAAAAGCTGTGGATAAAGGACTTAAATATCTGGTAATGGAAATAAGTTCTCACGGTCTTGAGCTTGGAAGAGTGAATATGCTGAAACTTGATGTAGGAATATTTACAAACCTTACAGAAGACCACTTGGATTTTCACAAAACAATGGAAAATTATTTCAGTGCAAAGAAAAAGATGTTTGATTTACTGAAAGATATGAGAAATTCTGTTATAAATATTGATGATAAATACGGAGAAAAATATATGTCTTATACAAACGGACTTTCTTACGGAATGGAAAAAGGAGATATCACAGGAAAAATTGAAAAAATTTCAAGACATGGGCAGAAAATAGAATTGAAAATATTTAACAGCAGATATGAAACAGAATTGAAACTTCTTGGAAAATTTAATTTGTACAATCTTCTTGGTGCGATAGGGGCTGTAAAATGTTTGGGAATGAAAGATGAAGAAATTTTGGAAAAAATCAAAAACATTCACGGAGCTCCAGGAAGATTTGAGCCTGTAAAAATTGATGCAGATTTTACTGTAATTGTAGACTATGCTCACACAGGAGATGCTCTTGAAAATATTTTGAAAAGTGTAAATGAAATAAAAACAAAAAGAATTATCACAGTATTTGGATGTGGAGGAGACAGGGACAGAGAAAAAAGACCGGTTATGGGAAGAATAGCAGAAAAATTCAGCGATTTAGCTGTTGTTACTTCTGACAATCCTAGAACAGAAAAGCCTGAGGAAATTATAAGAGAAATTGCGGCAGGTCTTCAGCAGGACAATCATATTATTGAAATTGACAGAGCAAAAGCTATTGAGATTGCTGTGCAAAATGCCCAAAAAGATGATATAATAGTAATAGCCGGTAAAGGTCATGAAAATTATCAGATTATAGGAAGAGAAAAAATACATTTTGATGACAGAGAAGCAGTTCAGAGTGCTATGGCAAAATTAATTTCAAGAGGAGAGAAGTAATGATTGACAGCTTAAAATTAACAAAAAAAGTAAAAGTGGGAAATTTTACTATTGGGGGTAATCAAAGATTTACTCTTATAGCAGGACCTTGTGCTATTGAAAGTGAAGAGATGTCCCTTATGGTTGCAAAAAAAATAAAAGCAATATGTGATAAACTTGGAATAAATTATATTTTTAAATCATCTTTTGACAAAGCAAACAGATCTTCCATTTATTCTTTCAGAGGAGTGGGAATGGAAGAAGGGCTTAGAATTTTAAAAAAGGTAAAAGATGAAGTAGGAGTTCCTGTTATAACAGATGTTCACGAACCTTGGCAGTGTGAAAAGGTGGCAGAAGTTGTGGATATGCTTCAAATACCTGCTTTCCTTTGCAGACAAACAGACCTTATTATTGCAGCAGGAAAAACAGGACTGCCTGTTAATGTAAAAAAAGGACAGTTTATTGCTCCGTGGGATATGAAAAATGTGGTTACAAAAATGCAGGAAATCGGAAATGAAAATGTTCTTCTTTGTGAAAGAGGGAATACTTTCGGATACAATAATTTTATTGTTGATATGAGAGGACTTTTAGAAATGAGAGAATTTGGAGCACCTGTTGTTTTTGATGCTACTCATTCTGTACAAATTCCGGGAGGACTTTCAAATTGTTCGGGAGGAGACAGAAAATATGTTTTTCCTTTGATGAAAGCAGCTCTTTCCATAGGTGTAGATGCAATATTTGCAGAAGTTCATCCTAATCCGGACACAGCTCCTTGCGACGGACCAAATATGCTTTTCCTTGATGATTTGGAAGAAGTATTAAGAACAGCTGTAAAACTTGATGATATAGCTAAAAATTTATAAAAATTTACAAAACGACAGGATTGTTTATTCAGTCCTGTTTTTTTATATGAAATTATGATATAATACATATGTAATTTTATTTTTTAAGGAGGACTTATTTTGAAAAAAATTATTTTTTTATTTATGATTATGTCAAATATAATTTTTGCAGGGGAAAGAGATGTTTTGGGAAAGTGGATAACAGAAAAAGCTGATAACGGAAATCAGATAATAGTTGAGATATATCAGGAAGAAAGTGGAAAATATAACGGAAGAATAATGGAACTTACAATCCCTAAATATACAGAGGGAGAATTTGCAGGAAAAGAAAAAATGGATTTGGCAAATCCGGATGAGAATTTAAAGCACAGAACTTTAAGAGGAATAGATTTTGTAAGTGGATTTAATTATTCCGAAAAAGATGATAAATATGAAAATGGAAAAATATATAATCCCGAAAACGGAAAAAGCTATAACAGTTATATGAAAATGCAAAAAGACGGAACTCTTCTTGTAAAAGGTTCAATAGATAAAAAAGGGCTTATCGGTAAAAAACAGATATGGACGAGATATAAAAAATAAAAGAAAAATCTCTCTTGATTTAACAGTCAAGGGAGATTTTTTGTATCTCTTATCTTATTTTATTTTCAAAAATTTCCACAATGGTTTTTTCAGTTCCTACCATTCCCGGAGAAGCAATAAGTCCCATATTTTTCATAGTCTCTTCGGGAGAGTTTCCGTTTATTCCATGAACATTGTAGATATATACTCCGTTCATGGCAAATTCAGCTGAACGGAAAGCAGTATCGGTAGCAGCAATTCCTTTCATTGTACAGCCTTGATTTCCTCCATCGCAAATCATCCCGGTAATGCTTGAAGCCATATTATTTATTGTATGTGTCATTTCTTCAAGAGAACCGTTTCTCATAAAGACAAGTCCGCATGCCATTCCTGTTCCGGCAGCAATTCCACAGCCGCAGAAAGCTGAAAGACGACCTGAATATTCTTTAATGTACATACAGACAAGGTAGCTGAGTGCTGCAGCTCTTAATAAAATTTCTTCTGAAAGATTTTTTACTTTTTGCTCTGCAAGAAGAGGCATTACAGCAATGATTCCGTGAGCTCCCGAACCTGTTATGCTCATCGCAGGTTTATCAAGTCCGATTACCCTTGCTTCAATAGCTCCGTTACAAAGAAGCTGTGCTGTTTTTAAAACATCATCGGAAAATATTTTTTCTCCGTTCATTTTAAACAGCTGATGTATAAAAGTAGATTTTTTGCTGTGAAGTCCTTCGTTGAAAAGCTCCATATTCATTTCAAAAGCTTTTTTAATAAATTCAATTTCTTTTATATCCACATTTTTTATATAATTTAAAATTTCTGCCAAAGTATATTTATGGATTAAAGGAATTTCTTCTTCGCTGTTTTCTTTGGAGATTTTTTTATTTTCAAAAATAACTTTTTCATTAAGAATAATTTTTACAATATTTGTATGAGAATGTTTGATTGTTACCACACATATATCTTCTGTTGTTTTTACCGTTGCCTCTATAAAAATATCTGAACTTATTCCGTTCAGCTTTACTTTTATTTTTCCTGCCTGAACAAGTTTTTCTGCTTCTTTGTTGTCGGCTTCCGTTACTCCCGCCAGAGATTCCAGCCCTTTTTCACAGTCCCCTGCAACCACACCAAGAGCGGCCGAAAAAATATTTCCCACTTCATCTGAATTTGGAATACCACAGGTAAAAGCATTTTTATACATTCCGGAATTAAGCTCAAGTATAACTTCTTTTATTTCTCCTTTTGTATAGCTTTTGGCTTTTGAAGCGGCAAAAGCTATTGCTCCCGGTTCGGTAACTCCCAAAGCGGGTTTCATATCATTAAAAATAAGTTCTGTCAGTTTTTCCACAGCTTCTCCTTTTTATTTTTTTAAATTATTTACAGCTTTTTCAATTCTTGTCATTGCATCTTCAACCATATATTTCGGACATGCAATATTAAGTCTTGCAAATCCGACTCCGTTTGTTCCAAATCCGGCTCCGTCATTCATTGCAACTTTTGCATCTTTTATAAGCATATCAGTGATTTCGGCAGGCATAAGACCAAGTCCGTTAAAATCAAGCCACATTAAATAAGTTCCTTCAGGTTTTACAGCTTTTATCTGAGGAAGTTTTTCTCTTAAAAAGTCTACAACATACTGAGCATTTCCATCTAAGTGTGCAAGAAGTTCCTTCAGCCATTCCTCCCCATATTTATATGCTGCTTCAAATCCTACAAGGCTGAAAGGATTATTTCTTTTTATATCCATTCTTCCAAGTTCAGCATCAAATTCTGCCCACTCTTCTTCTCTTGGGAATGTAACAAAAGAAGCCTGAAGTCCTGCTATATTAAAAGTTTTTGTAGGAGAGAAGCAAGTGATTGTTATATTTTCAATCTCCTTGCTAAGTGAAGCAATAGGAGTATGAGTATATCCAGGAAGAACTAAATCTCTCCAAATTTCATCAGCCAAAATTCTTACATTATGTTTTAGACAAAGTTCCCCGACTTTTTGAAGCTCATCTTTTTTCCAGACTCTTCCTACGGGATTGTGAGGACTGCAAAGTATAAACAAAGTTACTTTTTCATCAGAAAGTTTCTCTTCCAAATCTTCAAAATCCATTGTGTAATATCCGTTTTCATCTTTTATAAGTTCATTTGTAACAAGAGTTCTGTTTCCGTTTTTTACTGATTCTGCAAAAGGAGGATAAACAGGTGTCTGGATAAGAATTTTTTCATCTTCTTTAGTCATAGATTTTACAAGCATATTCATGCTTGGCACAACTCCCGGACTGTGAATTAAAGTTTTTGGGCTGATTTTATAACCAAATCTTTTTTCAATCCATTCTGCTGCACTTTCATAATATGAATCGGGTCTGTAAACATAACCGAAAATTGCCTGTTCAGCTTTTTCCTTGATTGCGTCCACAATTTCAGGAACTGTTTTTATATCCATGTCAGCAATCCACATTGGAAGCAAATCATTTGACCCAAATTTTTTTCCCATCTCTTCCCATTTTGCTGCATGATTTTTACTTCTATCAACTTTTTCATTAAAATTAAATTTCATATATTCTCTCCTTGATTTTATAATTTAAAATTATTTTAATAAAATATAAAGCAACTTTTATGCCATTGCTAT
>UQXM01000014.1 GCA_900545035.1 uncultured Fusobacterium sp.
GTCAATAACGCTCCTGCAACAATACCTGCCAAGGCATACTTACGTTGAGAACAGATAATGGAAATAAGAAGATTTATAACAGGACCTTTTCAGACAAACTGTTATCTTGTATGGAATGATAATAAAGAGGCATATTTTTTTGACTGTGAAGGTGAAAGATTAAATAAAGTTGCAGAAACAATTGAAAAAGAGGGGCTGACACTGAAATATATAATATTTACTCACGGACATGGAGATCATATCTGTGGATTGAATAGATTAAAAGAGATGTATCCTGAAGCTGTGGTATACATAGGAGAAGAGGAAAAAGAATTTTTTGACAACAATAGTTTAAATCTTGCTCCAAATATCATAGGAAGAGAATTTCATTATAACGGAGGATTTAAAACTCTTACAAATGGAGACAGAATAGGAGATTTTATGGTTATTGATACTCCGGGACATACAATAGGGTCAAAATGTTACTATAATAAAGAAAGCAGAATTTTAATTTCGGGAGATACAATGTTCAGAAGAAGTTTCGGAAGATATGACCTGCCTACTTCAAACGGAAGCCAACTTTTTAACAGTCTTGCCAAACTTTGTGCAAAACTTCCTGAGGATACAGAAGTATACAGTGGGCATACAGAGCCTACGACAATAGGAGAGGAAAAAATATTTTTAACTCGTAACGGGCTTATTTAAGAAGGAGGAAGCAGAATGGAAAAAATATATGATTTGGTAATAATCGGAGGAGGACCTGCAGGTCTTACATCAGCAGTTTATGCGGGAAGATCAAATCTATCTGTGCTTGTAATAGAAAAAGAAAATACAGGAAGCTTGTATATGGCTCATCAGGTGGATAATTATCCCGGATTTCCTGAAGGAATAACAGGAAAAGATTTACAAAATTTAATGAAAAAACAGGCTGAAAAATTCGGTGCAGAATTTATGAATGCAGTTTTTTTAGGTCTTGACATTTATTCGGAGCCGAAAGTTGTGAAAACAGATAAAATAAATGTGAGAGCAAAAGCTGTAATTATTGCAGGAGGAACAGGAAAATTCGGCGGTAAAAAAATTAAAGGAGAAAAAGAGTTTCTTGGAAAAGGTGTTTCATATTGTGCTACCTGCGACGGAGCATTTACAAGGAATATGACTGTTTCGCTTTTTGGAAATGGAGAGGAAATTGCGGAAGAGGCACTGTTTCTTACTAAATATTCAAAAGAAATTTTGATTTTTACAAAAGAAAATGACCTGATGTGCAGACCTGAACTTTTGGAAAATCTCAAAGGAAACGAAAAGGTAAAAATTATTGCAAATGCAGAAATTCAAGAATTGAAAGGAAGCGAATATCTTGATTATGCAGTTGTAAAAGTAAATGATGAGATAAAAGAATATCCTGTGCAGTATGCTTTTATGTATCTTGGTACAAAAAATTCCATGGAACTTTACGGAGAGTTTGCACAGCTTGATGAAGAGGGATATATTGTTACAGATGAGTTTATGAAGACAAGAACAGAGGGAGTATTTGCAGCCGGAGATGTAAGAAGCAAAAAAGTAAGACAGGTAACGACAGCTGTAAACGACGGAACTATTGCAGGAATGGAAGTAATAAAATTTCTTCTGTTAAGAAATAAAAAATAAGTTTAGTAACGGACTTATATGAGTATTTAATTTAAAAGTAAAAAGTAATAAAAAATAAAATTATCGGTATTAAAAATATCTGCGTAATTTATGCAGCGAAACAGAATTCAGCAATATAAATAGCAGATATTTTTTCTTAGATAATTTTATTTTTTTATTACATTAAATTGAATATTGAAACACAAGTTGTTACTAAAAACGGCACAGCTGTTGTAAGAACTATTCCGGAAAAGAAAGCCACAATAGAAATATCAGCTGAATTATTTTTATTTATAATAGGCAGAAGTGTATCCATTGCTGTTGCACCTGCCACAGATACAGATTCAAGAGAGCCGATATACTTTGCTATAAACGGCACAGATAAAATTGATAAAATTTCTCTGAATACATTTGTCAGAAAAGCAAGGCTTCCCAGTTCTGCACTGATTTTTGAAAGTTCAATGGCAGAAAGAGAATACCATCCAAGTCCTGCACTGACAGCAATTCCTTGTCCTGTACTGAGAGTTGTAAAAAGAGAACCTATATATCCTCCGATAAGTGAGCCTATAATTGTACTCACAGGCAGAAACCATATTTTTTTACCAAATTTTTTCAGTTTAGGAAAAATATCTCCGCTGTTTCCGATATCCATTCCCACAAAAAAAAGAAGCAGACACAGCCCAAAACTTACTACTTTATCGGAATTTGTTATCAGAAAATCATTTCTGAAAAAGAAACCTCCGACAGCTCCTATACATATTGCCAAAGTTATTCCGAACATTTTATATCTCCCCCTCTTTTTTATCAGATGTCAGAGCCTTTATTCCCAGAAAACAAAGATATGTGAACAGAACACTTCCTCCTGCTGTAAGAACTGCAAAGATTACAGACTGCTTCCCGATAATTTTAAAATTTGCAATAATACTGTCATCAACACCTATTTTATATCCCATAGTTCCCAAAAGAATAAAAAGAGATATTGACTGAAACATTCCCAGTCTTTTTTTTATGCCGGAAGGGATAAGTTTTCTTTTTGCAAGAAAAGCTCCCAAAGATATAATGGCTACATAAAATAAAATTTGTCCCATATATTTATTCACCTCACCCAAAAAATTTCCTTATTTAATTAAGCATATATTATAATTTTAACTTTGTCAATCAGAATATTTAAAAATTAATTGTAGCTGTTTCATAAATATGTTATAATTTAAAAAATTACAGGTGTTATTATGGGATAAAAGGAGAGATTGGATTGGTATTTTTAAAAGATTATGGTAAAACAGCAATGATATATGATGGGAGAGAATATTCATACAGAGATGTTATTCTCGGAGCAAAAAGTTTCAGTGAGAGAATAGAGATTAAAAAAGAAGACAGAGTTATTATTTTTATGGAAAACAGACCTGAACTTTTATTCAGTTTTTTGGGAATATGGGATAAACAGGGAACTTGTGTATGTCTTGACGGAGGTTTTTCAGGAGATGAACTGGCTTATTATATAAAAGATTCAAAACCAAAATATATTTTTACTTCAAAAAATAATTATGAAGCAGCGAAAAAAGGAGCGGAACTTGCAGAAGAAGATGTAAAAATTCTGGTTGTTGATGATATTCCTGTTGATTATCAGGGAAAAAATATGACAATAGAAATTGAGGACAAATATTTTGTTTCTCTTATTCTTTATACATCAGGGACAACAGGAAATCCTAAAGGTGTTATGCTGATGTTTGACAATATTCTTGTAAATATGGAAGGGCTTGATGAATATAAAATGTTTCAGGAAACAGACAGAGTATTGGCATTACTTCCTATGCACCATATTTTTCCTCTTCTTGGAGCAGGAGTTGTTCCGTTGGGAAAAGGAGCGACTATTGTATTTTTAAAAGAAGTGTCTTCACAGGCAATGGTTGAAGCTCTGCAGAAGTATAAAATCACATTTATTATTGGAGTGCCTAAGCTTTGGGAAATGCTTCATAAAAAAATAATGGAAAAAATAAATGGGGGAAAAGTTACAAAAGCAGTTTTCAGACTTGCAGAAAAAATAAACAGTAAATCTTTCAGCAGAAAAATATTTAAAAAAGTTCACGAAGGTTTTGGAGGAAATATAAGATTTTTTGTTTCGGGAGGTTCAAAACTTGATCCGCAGGTATCGAGAGATTTCTTAACACTGGGAATAGATGTATGTGAAGGATACGGACTTACGGAAACATCTCCTATGATAAGCTTTACTCCTGTGAACGAAGTTGTTCCCGGAAGTGCCGGAAAAATATTAAAAAGTATTGATGTAAAAATTGCTGAGGATGGAGAAATTCTTGCAAAGGGAAGAAATGTAATGAAAGGATATTACAACAGACCTGAAGCAACAGCAGAAGTTATTGATGAAAACGGCTGGTTTCACACAGGGGATTTGGGAGAGCTTAAAAACGGACTTTTGTATGTAACAGGAAGAAAAAAAGAGATGATAGTTCTTTCAAATGGAAAAAATATAAATCCTGTTGAAATTGAGCAGTGGATAAGTGCCAAAACAGATTTGATAAAAGAAATGGCTGTTATGGATTACGAAGATAAGCTGACAGCAGTAATCTATCCTGATTTTTACAAACTGCATGAAGAGGGAGTAACAAATATTCTCGAAACATTCAAACATGGTGTTATAGATGAGTATAACAGACAGGCAGCAAGTTATAAAAAAATTCTTGATGTAAAAATTGTTCAGAATGAACTTCCAAAAACAAAAATCGGAAAAATAAGAAGATTTATGCTGAAAGATGTGATTGAGAAAAAAAAGGAAGATATACAGGATATTAAAGAGCCGTCAACAGAGGAATACAAAAACATTTCTGCATTTTTGAAATCAATCAAAAATAAGCCTGTGCTTCCAAATGCACATCTTGAGCTTGACCTTGGACTTGATTCTCTTGATACGGTGGAACTTCTTTCATATATAGAAGGAACATTCGGAGTTAAAATAGATGAAAAAACTTTTGTAGAACATTGTACAGTTGAGAAACTTGCAGAATATGTTGAGCACCATTCCAACGAAATGATGAATGATACAAAAATAGATTGGAAAGATATTCTTTCACAAGATACGGAGGGAGAGTTTCCAAAATCAAATACAGCAGGAAGACTGGTAAGACTTCTTTTTAAATTTCCGTTTACATTCTTTATAAAAGTAAAAAAATACGGAGTGGAAAATATTGAGCAGAAAGAGCCTGTATTATTTGTAGGAAATCATCAGAGTTTTTTGGACGGTTTTATAGTAAGTCAGGCTTTGTCAGGAGAAGTTTTGGATAAAACATATTATTTTGCAAAAATTGACCATTTCAGAAAAGGTTTTATGAAATTTATGGGAGACAATTCAAATATTATCCTTGTGGATATTAACAAAAATCTTATCGGTTCACTGCAGATGCTTGGAAAAGCTTTGAGAAACGGAAAAAATATTGTAATTTTTCCTGAGGGGACAAGAACAAGAACAGGAGAAATAGGAAATTTCAAAAAATTCTTTGCTATTCTTTCAAAAGAGCTGAATATTCCAGTAGTACCTTTTGTTATTGACGGAGCTTACGAAGCATATCCGCCAAGTTCCAAATATCCTAAAGCAGGAGAAGTAAAAATAAAATTCTTGGAAAAAATTTATCCTGAAAATATGGAATATGAAGAGCTGACAGAAAAAGTTTACAAAAGAATTTCAGATGAGCTGAAAAAATAAAAAATAAATCCGCAGTTTCAATTTTCAGAACTGCGGATTTTATATTATAATTTATATGTGTAATCAATTCCTGCTTCAAGGAGTTCCTTGTTTGTATATTTTTCTCCTTCGCGTATTTTATAAACAATTTTGCTTGTGATATGTTTGTTGTTTTTAAGAATTTTTGCAGATTCAAGAGAAGCCACTTCTGCAAACTGAGGCTCAAGAAAACGAAGCATATTCTGGTTAAGAGGAAAGCCTTTCATCTCTTTAAACATCAGTACGGCGTCTTCGTCTGTATACTGCAGAAACTGATTAAGATTTTTCCAGTCAGAAGCACCTTTTATTTCGTACACAATATTATCTTTATTAAGCTGAAATTTTGCAATGAGACTTTCAATACCTGCATAATAATAGGCAGCATCTTCAATATAATTTGCTCTCAAAGTATGAAAAATTTTTTTATCTGTAAGTTTTTCTTTTATTGCAGCCTGATAAGCTTTTTCCTGTAATCTCAGCAGAAAAAATTCAAGTACTCCGTCTTCATAGGCAAGTTCGTAGACATCTTCTTTGTCGTCATATCCCGCTTCGTCAAAACTTTTTATTATTTTATATCCGTAAACAGAGCCGTCCCTAAGATCTGTTACAGGTACAAAATTGAATTTTACTTTATCAATAATTGTTTTAAAAATAATCTCTCCCATTATATATTTATCTCCAGGTATAAAATAGTTAGTCCAATTCTTTTATGCTGTTTATTATAAGATTAAGGTCAACAAATCTGAATTCTTCCAAAATATCTTCTCTTGATGTGAAAGGAATGGGTTTCGGCAGTTTTTCAGCTATTTGCAGCACTCCCATAATGATATCCAGAGAACTCATATTGTTTTCAGCCGGATATTTTGAAATAATAATTGTTTTATAAGGATTTTCACTGTTTTCTATATTGTATAAAATAGGGTCGCTGAGAAGCTTATGCCCTTTGATAATATAATTATTTATCTCTTCAAGAACTTCAAGAATAGTTTTTTCTTTCAAGAAAATAATTTCATCTGTTTCTTTGTAAAAATTAAAAACTTTTGGGTTATTTGTAACGATAATAAATTCCATAAACATATATCCTCCGCAAAAAATATATTATAATTTTATTATATCACAAAATTCTGACATAAGAATAAAAATTTTATGAATACTGTAAAAAATTATAGTTGACAAGAAATGAAAAATGCAGTATACTAATTTTTAGAATAAAATCGGGAGGCAGAAGCAGAAATGATAAGGAGAGAATGTAACAAGTTTAAAAATAACATTTTTTCTAAGAGCAATTCATTTTTTATTGCTTTTTCTCTGTTTTTTAATTTTATTTTTAATATTAATCTTGTAGCCAAGATATAACCTTTTAGTTATATCTTTTTTTTTATAAAATTTTGGGAGGTTTTTAATGAAAGGAAAATTAATTCTTGAAAATGGAAAAGTTTTTGAAGGAAAGATTTTTGGTGAATTGTCAGGAACTGTGGGAGAGATATCTTTCAACACAGGAATGACAGGATATCAGGAAATTCTGACAGACCCGGCAGGAGAAGGAATGTTCATGGTAATGACATATCCTATGATAGGAAATTATGGTATCAATACTGAGGATATGGAATCAGATAAGGTTCACTTAAAAGCTCTTATTATAAAAGAAGATGCGAAACTGCCTAACAACTTCAGATGTGAAATGACACTTGACGGATTTTTAAGACAATACGGAGTTACAGGTTTTAAAGGTATCGATACAAGATATCTTACTCAAATTATAAGAGATAACGGAGCAATGAAAGCTATAATCACTGCTGACGATCTTACAAAAAAAGAAATTCAGGAAAAATTTGAAAACTTCACAAATAAAAACGCAGCAGCAGAAGTAAGTTGTAAAGAGGTTTATGAAAGAGGAAACGGAGAGAAAAAAATAGGAGTTCTTGATCTTGGAGTGAAAAACAGCACTCTTGATTATTTAGCAGAAAAAGGATTTACTGTTACAGTATTCCCATACAACACAAAAGCAGAAGAGATTTTAAATTCAGGAGTACAGGCTTTGTTTGTATCAAACGGACCGGGAAATCCTGCCGACCTTGCAGAAACAGCAGAAGAACTTAAAAAAATAATCGGAAAACTTCCTGTATTCGGAGAGGTACTTGGACATCAGGTTATCGCTCTTGCTCTTGGAGGAAAAGTATGCAGATTAAAATACGGACACAGAGGAGGATATCCTGTTAAAAATCTTGCAACAGGAAAAGTAATTATTACAGCACAAAATGCAGGATATGTTGTGGAAGAACTTCCTGCCGGAGTGGAAATGACTCATCAAGGAATAAACATCAAAACAATAGAAGGAATGAAAAACGATACTCTGAAAGTATACGGAGTACAATATATGCCTGATTTATATCCGGGAACAGAAGATGTTTTACAAAGTTTTTTAAAACTTATTTAATAAATTTATAAATATTTTTGAATATAGATTTGTGATGAGAAATTTTTAGGAGGAAAAATAATGTTAGATAAATCAATAAAAAAAGTATTAGTAATAGGTTCAGGACCAATTATAATCGGACAGGCAGCAGAATTTGACTATTCAGGAACTCAGGCTTGTGAAACATTGAAAAGTGAAGGAATCGAAGTTGTTCTTATCAACTCAAACCCTGCTACAATAATGACAGACAAAGCTGTTGCAGACAGAATTTATGTTGAGCCTATCACAGCTGAATTTGTTGAAAAAGTAATTGCAAAAGAAAGACCTGATTCACTTCTTGCAGGAATGGGAGGACAAACTGCTCTTAACCTTGCTGTTGAGCTTAGCGAAAACGGTATTTTGGAAAAATACGGTGTAAGAATTATAGGAACATCTGTTGAGTCAATTAAAAAAGGTGAGGACAGAGAGATTTTCAGAGAAACAATGGAAAAAATCGGTGAGCCTTGCATTGAAAGTGAAATAGTTGAAAGCCTTGAGCATGGAAGAGATGTTGCGAAAGAAATAGGTTACCCTGTTGTTGTAAGACCTGCTTATACAATGGGAGGAACAGGGGGAGGAATAGCAAACAACCCTAAAGAACTTGAAGAAATATTATTAAAAGGACTTGCACTTTCAAGAGTAGGACAAGTTCTTATAGAAAAATCTATCCTTGGATGGAAAGAGATAGAATATGAAGTAATGAGAGATAAAGCAGGAAACTGTATTACAATCTGTAATATGGAAAATGTTGACCCAGTGGGAATTCACACAGGAGACTCAATAGTTGTTGCTCCTACACAAACTTTAACTCATAAAGAAGCAGTTATGCTTAAAAAATCTGCTTTGAAAATTCTTGACGAAGTTGGAGTTGTGGGAGGATGTAATGTACAGTTTGCTCTTCATCCAAAATCAATGAAATATGCAATAATCGAAATCAACCCAAGAGTTTCTCGTTCATCAGCTCTAGCTTCAAAAGCAACAGGATATCCTATTGCAAGAGTTTCTACAAAACTTGCTCTTGGATACACACTTGATGAAATAGTAAACGAAGTTACAGGAGAATCATACGCATGTACAGAGCCTACAATAGACTATATCGTTGCAAAAATTCCTAAATGGCCTTTTGATAAGTTCAAAAATGCAAACAAAGTTCTTGGAACAAAAATGATGGCAACAGGAGAGGTTATGTCAATAGGAGATAACTTTGAAGCTGCATTCTTAAAAGGTCTTAAATCTCTTGAAATTGGAAGATTTAACCTTGAGCACCCTGCTGTAAAAAAACTTACAATGGAAGAGCTTAAAAAAGCAGTTGTAAGACCTGACGATGAAAGAATATTCGTAGTTGCCGAAATGCTTAGAAGAGGATATATTAAAGAAAAACTTCAAAAAATTACAGGTATAGATAAATTCTTTATGGAAAAAATCGAATGGCTTGTAAGACAAGAAGAAATTTTAAAGAAAACTAAATTTAAAGATTTAGATGTTGACTATTTGAGAAAATTAAAGAAAAAAGGATTCTCTGACAGAGGTATTGCAGAACTTATGGGAGTAAGCGAAGAAGATATCAGATGTAAGAGAACAGCTTACGGAATTATTCCTGCATACAAAAGAGTTGACACTTGTGCGGCAGAATTTAAAGCACAGACTTCATACTTGTACTCAACATATGACCAGCATGATGAAGTAGAAGTGGAAAATAAAAGAAAAATAATAGTTATCGGTTCAGGACCAATCAGAATCGGACAGGGAATAGAATTTGACTACTGTACAGTTCACTCAATAAAAACATTAAAGAAAATGGGAATTGAAAGTATCATAATCAATAACAACCCTGAAACAGTTTCTACTGACTACAATACAGCAGACAGACTTTATTTTGAGCCTTTAATTCTTGAAGATGTATTAAATATCATTGAAAAAGAAAAACCTGAGGGAGTAGTTCTTCAATTCGGAGGACAGACAGCAATCAAACTTGCAAATGCTCTTGCTGAAAGAGGAATAAAAATTCTTGGAACTTCTGCAGAAAAAATAGACGAAGCAGAAGACAGAGAAAAATTTGAAGCTATGATGGAAGAGCTTAATATAAAAAGACCAAAAGGAAGAGCAGTTTGGGATATCAATCACGGAATTGAAATAGCAAACGAAATAAAATATCCTGTTCTTGTAAGACCTTCTTATGTTCTTGGAGGACAAGGAATGGAAATCTGCCACGATGAATACAATCTTGTAAAATATCTTGAATCATCATTCGACAGAGATCCTGAAAATCCTGTATTGATAGATAAATATTTGAACGGAATTGAGCTTGAAGTAGATGCAATCTGCGACGGTGAAGATGTATTAATTCCGGGAATAATGGAACACCTTGAGAGAGCAGGAGTTCACTCTGGGGATTCTATCACTGTATATCCTCAACAAAATCTGTATGAGGGAACAGAAGAAAAAGTTCTTGAAATAACAGCAAAAATTTCAAAAGCTCTTGGAACAAAAGGAATGATGAACATTCAATTTATAGCTTACGAAAATGAATTATATGTAATTGAAGTAAATCCAAGATCATCAAGAACAGTTCCATATATTTCTAAAATTTCAGGACTTCCTGTAATTGAAATCGCTACAAGAATAATACTGGGAGAAACTCTTCATGAAATCGGTTATGGAACAGGAATTTATAAAAAACCAAATGTTGTTGCCGTAAAAGTTCCTGTATTCTCAACAGAAAAATTATCAAATGTTGAAGTATCACTTGGACCTGAAATGAGATCAACAGGAGAAGTTCTTGGAATAGGACACACAGTTGATGAAGCAATCTACAAAGGACTTCTTGCAGCAAAAAGAGTTCACAAAGTATCAGGAAGAAAAGTTCTTCTTACAATAAGAGATAAAGATAAAGAAGAGTTCTTACCTGTTGCAAAAGAACTTACAGACCTTGGATGTACTTTATATGCAACAGCAGGAACACAAAAATATCTTGAGGAACACGGAGTAAAAGCAGAAGTTGTAAGAAGAGTTGGAGAAGCTGAGCCAAATATTTTAACAATGCTTATGAACAGACAGGTAGACCTTTTAATCAATACTCCTACGAAAGCAAACGATGCTCAAAGAGATGGATTTAAAATGAGAAGAACAGCAATAGAATATGGTGTTGAAGTTCTTACTTCAATAGATACTCTGAATGCTGTAATAAGAATGGAGAAAAAACATCTTAAAGAGGGAGAACTTGAAATATTCGATATTTCAAAATTATAAAAAATAACAGAAATATAAAAAAAGCCGGTGCAGTTAAAAGCACCGGCTTTTTTCTGTTAAACTTAGAACTTATATCCTGCTCCGAAACTTACACAGTAATCTGTTTCGTTTGATGAAGTGATATAATTTCCGTGAAGATTATAAAACATTCCTTTTTCTGTTTCGTATTCTGCACCAATATTAAATCTTACTCTTTCTCTGTCGCTTTCAGGAGAGATGATTTCAAAATCTTTTTCAGCTCCTGTAATTTTTGCTTTCATATATTCCTCTTCGTGTCCCTCAAGAGAATAGATAAATGAAGTTCCAAGTTTCAGATTTAATATTCCTTTTTGAAGATTTATTTTTTTAACTAAATCTAAACCTATTTCTGTATCAACAGAAGTGAAATCCTGTTCTTCAACTTCGATTGATAAATCATTATTATCAGTTTCATTAATATCGTTCTGCATTGTATGAGAAATATTCAGTTTTGCATTTGGCTCTAAGAAGAAATTATTTCCCAGAGAGTAAGAATATCTTGCTCCTGCAAAAATTGTGAATAAGTCATCTTCATATTTTTTGTCAACTGACATTGACTGGTAATCATTAGAAACAGTTCTTGTGCTGTCATAGAAACCATGCTGATATCCAATACCTGCTGTCATTCTTAAATTATTAATATTTTGTTTTGCATAAGCTGAAATAAAGATAGAATTACCTTTTATTTTTGAATTTTCTGAAATATCTGTGTCGCTCTTAGTTCCTGCAACGGCAAATCCAACTGACTGATTTTTTCCAGTTCCGTATTCTCCGAAAGCGTAAGCTCCGTAAATACTGCTTTCAATATCTGTTTCAGCTTTTGTATTATCTACACCGTAATAATTTGCTCCATAGAAATTATTATCGCTGTCAGCTTCCTGTCCTGCAATACTTCCGCCGAAAATCCATTTTTTAAATTCAGGCATAGTTTTGCTATTTATTAAGCTGTCTGTAATAAGTTCTGCTGATTTTTCAGAAATCTCATGGCTGTAAGCATAAGGTGTGCTGTGATATATCTTTCCGTAAAATTCCAGTTGTGCTTTTACAGCTTCCTCTTTTGTTTTGTCAGAAAGAGTTGTTGTTTCTGACATCAATGGAATTTTTCCTGCTGAGTTGATACTTTGATAAATTTTATCAAGATGAGCATATTTTATATTTTCTGTTGAGTCATTTCCCATAATATGCTCGTTAATTTTTACAACAATATCTCCGTCAGCAATTTCAATATGGTGATTTGACGAACCGCTCTGTAAAATATTTTTTTCATCTGCAAACTCTGATTTATTTGTATTTCCCATAGAAATTATTGTTCCGTCATCAGCTTTTGCTACATCAATCATAACTTTTCCAGTTGAGTTATCCACTTTTATTCCATTATTATAAAGTGCATGACCAATAACTTTTTCATCAGCTTTTTTACCATAGTCAACTTCCAAGAACAGATTATTTCCGTTAAGTTCTATTTCATTTGTTCCTGAAATTTTTAAACTGCTGTCAAAATTTGTATTTTGATTTAAGCTGATACTTTGGAAATTTTTAATTTCTCCGCTAAGAATAATATTTTTTTGAGAATTTTCATCAGAAATTTTTTCGTTAAGTTTTGTTCCGATATTTAAAGTATTATTTCCGCCATTTCCGTCAAAAGTTCCGTTTATTGAAGATAAAATATTTACTGTGTCATCTCCGTTCCCTGTATCAACACTGATATTTTTTATTGCTGAATTAATATTAAGAATGTCATCAAAATTACTCATTGTAACTTTTGTTTCGTTTTCTTTTTCATTTTCTTTATTTGAAAAATTAACTCCATTAAGATTAAGAGTAAATCCTGCCTCTGAACCAGAACCGTCTATCTTAGATAGGTTTGTTCCCTCAAGGAAAGATACTGTATTTGTTGTATCTTTGGCAAAACTAATATTTGCTGTATTACCTGTTACATTTGTAAATTTAATATCCGTGTCTTTATCTGTAACTTTGTTATCTTTTGAAGTTTTAATATAGATATCTCCAATAGTAGCCATATCTTTTATCTCTCTGTCATCAGAATAGAAGTAATAATCTTTTTCATCAATTCCTTTGTTAAGAACAGCTGAAATCTGTGTCAAACTATTATTATTCAACAATGTTGTAAGTGAACCATACCCCTCTTTATTGTAATTTAAGATTGCGTGTTCATAGTTTCCGAAAGCATAATCTTTAAGACCGGCAGATTTTAATTCCTCGGCAGATTTAATAGCAAATTCTTTTTTACTGCTGTCATATTTCATAAATTCAGGAACTATAATATTATAATTTTTTCCCAGAGAAATATTACTTCCTGTTGCTTTAAGTGTATCAGAAAGAGATGTAAATTTAACTGTGTCATCAAATGTAACTTTAATATCTCCGTTAACTATATAATTTCCTGTTTCTGCAAATGGATTTGTCCCGTTTTTCCCGAGAACTAAACCTGTATTTGATTTTCCAATATTAAATCCGATTATCCCATTATCATTAATATTTACAGCAACATTGTTTCCTGTTATTTTTCCACCTGCAAAATTCCATTCTCCTTTTGTTCCCGAAAGATTAATAATATCAGCATTTTTTATATTGTAATTGAAAATTCCATTTTTTGAAGAAAGCTTAAATTCATTTCCTATACCTGTACCAAATTTAATGTCTTTTCCAACACTTCCATTTTCAGAAATTGTTAAAATATTTCCATAAGAATTTTCTCCAAAATCAATACCGCTTTCTAAAGTACCGTTTATTGTGATAGTGTTTTCACTTGAATTTTCTGTAAATCCTAAGCCGGATAATTTTCCATTAACAGCGACACTGTTTTTATTTGAATTTTGTTCAAATGTCAAAGCATTGGCAGTTCCGTTTACAGTAATATTATTTGTTTCTCCGTTAACAGAAATTTTTCCTTCTACATTTGTATTTTCTGCAACTGTTAAATTATTTCCGCCTTTTTCAAAAACAATATTTCCTGAATAATCTTTAAAAGTTTCCTGCTCGTTTGATTTTAAAGTTATTGTATTGTTTCCTTTTTCAAAAGAAAGCTTTCCGTTATAATCATTTTTAATTTCCAGTTCTGTTTTTTCTTTTACAGAAATATTTTCTACTCCATTGTTTGAAGAAATTAAAATTTTATTAAATCCTTCTGTGTCAGCTGCTCCCACAGAAATATCCCCGTTTGTTATTGTTCCTATTTTTTCAATCTTAGAAGTATCTTCTATTTCGAGAGTTCCTTTTTTATTTCCAAAATCAATATCTCCTATATTAACAGCAAGATTTTCTCCTGTGTCAGTTTTATTTTCTTTTAAAAAAATATTAATTTTTCCATTTGAATTTGAGCCGTCAATTCCGTTTGTTAAAGTAACAGCTCCGTTTAAAAAGATATTATTGGTTGTTCCCTCTGCAACATCAATTTTAAAATCTTTTGCTGAAATATTATTGAATGTTAAGTCATTATTTTTGTTTGTTTTTGTTTCATCAGTTCCTACTGAAACTGTTCCTGTTACAGTTGATTTAAATTCTCCGTCCTCTGACAATAAAATAAGTTCTTTAGTGATTCCATACTCTTTTACAGTTTTTATATATTCTGCTATTGCATTACTTCCAAAAGTATTAAAAGCATTTGTTATAGTTTTGTCTGTATCTTTATCTTGGTTGTAATATTCTTTTAAAATATAATCATAAGTATCTGCAAATAATATATCTTCTTCTGCTGTTCCTGCTGTATCTTTTAAAAGGTCATCCCAAGATTTTACACCGATATTAAATTGTTTTGCACTGTTGTCATATGAAGTATTTAAGAAAGAATAAGTTTCAAGATTTAAATTACTTCCAAATGCAATTTCATTTTCATCTGTCAGAGTAAATTTTGTATTTGTTCCTTTATCAAAAGTTACATTATCAGAAAGACCTACTTTTATTTTTCCGTTTTCAAGTGTAACCTTTCCTGATGATACAAAACCAATATCTCCGAAAGATAATTTTCCGTCAGCTCCAAGAGAAAGTTTTTCAGAAAATTCTAAACTGTTTTCATTTAAATCTAAAACAGTATTATTGGAATTTCCTATTTTACTTCCATCTGCAAATTTCCAAACTTTATTATCTCCGTCAAGAGTTATTTTACTTGCATTTGTTACTTCATGGTTAAAAATACCATTATCATTTTTTACTGTTAATTCATTATTAATTACTCCTTGAAACCAAACAGTAATATTTTCCAGATTATCAAGGGTTATTGAACTGTCCTGTGTTGCACTGATAAATTTAAAATCATTTATATTATCTTTGTTAAAGAAAAGCTTATTTCCTCCATTATTACTTAAATTCAGGCTTTCAACACCATGTATATTTTTTAAATATTCAGTATCTCCTGTTTCGGCGGTATTATCAACAGCAATATTTTCTATTGTAATAACATCATTATCACTTCCACCGTTAATTGTCATTTTAAGTTTATCTGAATTACTTGTTATATAAAAATTATCCTGTCCTGTTCCGTTTTTTGTAATTGTATTAAAACTTACATTATCTAATTTAACAAAGTTTGATGAATTTTCAGCAAGAACTAAATTTTCTACTGATAAAATATTTTTTAAAAAATCATCATTTCCTGTGTTATTTATTCCTCCGCTTGTAATTTTTAAAGTATCGTTATCAAGACCAGTTTTGTCTCTGATAGTTATTCCAGACAGTTTATCAGCAGAAATTTTAAATGTATCATCTCCTGTTTCACTGATTATTAAAGCAAATCCATTTGTATTATCAATATTTAAAGTATTTCCGTTACCATTAAGGTAAAGATTTTCTATATTTGAAACTCCACTTAAAATATTTTCTTTTCCTTGAGTATCATTATCTAAAGCTCCTAAAATAGTTAATGCATCTCCATCTGCTGCATTTTCTCCGCCGTCTATTTTCATATTTCCAATATTATCAACAGAAACTATAAATTTATCATTTCCATTTCCAGATGTAATATTTTTAAAATCGCTTAAATTTTTATCTTTATCTGTATAAGTAAAATTAATATTATTATCAGCATTACCAAGAACAAGATTTTCTATTCCTGTTTTGTTTATAAGAATTTTTTCAAGAGTATCATATGTATTGCTTAATGTTATATTTTCTGTATCTATTTTTAAAGTGTCATTAGAAGATGTTCCGCCCTCAATTTTCATTCCAAGAATTTTATCCTCAGGTTGTATGTCATTTATTGTAAAAGTATTTCCATCTTTTCCACCGTCTTTTCCTATGATTTCATTAAGACCAGAGGTTGTAACAAGTTGTGAGTCAATTAAAACATTATTTCCCTCTTCTGATAAAACTAATTTTTCTATTCCACTGATAGACTGTATATAGAATATGTTATTCTCAAATTTGTCTGTAATTTCAATAGTATCCTCAGTACTGTTAGAGCCATATAAACTTATTTTGTTTTCATATAAATTTTTTAATGAAACTTTAAAATAGTTTGCTTCGGAATTATTTTCTGAATTTATATTCCAGTATTTATCCGTATATATATTTGGATTTATTTCTACGATTTTATTAACATCAACATAGTTATGTCCCTTTGCCAAATATATATCACTTATATTGCTTAAATTTTTTACAAAATCATAATTTTCATCTTTATTACCTGTATTGCCATTAATATCAGAAACATTTTTATCACTGATATTATTTGTTAATATTACACTGGTATTTCCATCACCTGTAATATTTTGTAAATTTCCTATACTTTTACCTGAATAATCTCCACTTGATGAATTTCCTGAAATTATTCCATTATTTTTTATATTCCCCATTGTTGAAACCAAATTTAAAATACCGTTTCCTGATTTATCTCCGCTGTTTGAACTTCCTGAAATAGTTCCATTATTTACTATACTCTCTGTTGCCGAATTAAAATTATAAATACCATTTCCTGACAATGAACTATTTATTATTTTTCCGTTATTAATAATATTAAAAGAAATATCTTTTATATTATCAACTATTATTTGTCCCTGCCCCTGCTCCGGAATTTCTCCGTTAATTGTCCAAGTAAATCCGTCTTTGGGATTTCCTGTAACTTTTCCCAATTTTTTTAATTCTTCTGAGTCAGTTATAATATTTCCGTCTTTAAAAAATTTTATCTTTTCATTTTGTTTATCATATTGTACAAAAATATCCCCATAAGTTGCTAAACTTCCCAAAAGAAATGCCACAATAAATGCTGTTGTGATTTTGACTTTTCTTTTCAAAAACCTTTTTAAACTTTTTTCCAAGTTTTTTTCCATATTATCCCCTCATTTTTTAAAAATAAAAAATGTATAATTGTTTATAAGCATTTATACATTTTTTTGAGAGAAAATTTTCCTAAAAATTTAGTATATATTATAAATTTTGCATAAAAAAACAGTCTGATTTTTTGATTTTCAGACTGTTTAAAAAATTATAATTAATTATACACTTTTTTAATTTTCTCATAATTATAATAAATTATAGCATTTTTCATAAAAAAATAGCAATGTTTTTTTACATTTTATTTATTTCTTACAAAAAAAACGAGCATAAAATATGCCCGTTTTTAAAAACTATTTATTAATTTTTATTTTTGCTTCCTCAACAACATATTTCAGGAAGTCGTCAAGTTTCATAGAAATCTGTTCATTTGAACCAAATCTTCTGATATTGACTTCTTTATTTTCAGCTTCATTTTTACCAATGATAAGCTGCATAGGAATTTTGTATTTTCCGTTAGCTTCTCTGATTTTGTATCCTATTGATTCTGCTCTGTCATCAAGCTCAACTCTTAAATCCATATCCTCTAAAGTTTGTTTTAATTCTTTAGCATAAGGAACAACATCTTCGTTGATTGTTAAAATTTTAATCTGTGTAGGAGCAAGCCACATAGGGAATGCACCTGCATAGTGTTCTATTAAGATTCCGATAAATCTTTCAATAGATCCATAAACAACTCTGTGTACCATTACAGGTCTGTGTTTTTCTCCGTCCTCACCGATATAGTTGATATCAAATCTCTCAGGAAGGTTGAAGTCAAGCTGAATTGTTCCGCACTGCCAAGTTCTTCCGATAGCGTCTTTGATTTTGAAATCCAGTTTAGGACCATAGAATGCTCCGTCTCCCGGATTGATTTTGTAATCTCTTCCCATTTTTTTCAAAGCACCTTCAAGAGCTGCTTCTGCTTTGTCCCAAATTTCTTGGCTTCCGATTGCTTTTTCTGGTTTAGTTGAAAGTTCTATATTATAATCAAATCCAAATATTCCTTTATAGAATTTATCTATAAGTTCTGTAACTCCTATAATTTCACTTTCTATTTGTTCAGGAGTCATGAATATATGAGCATCGTCCTGTGTGAAAGCTCTTACTCTCATAAGTCCGTGAAGTGCTCCTGAAAATTCATGTCTGTGAACATGTCCAAGCTCTCCCACTCTTTCAGGAAGATCTTTGTATGAATGGATTTTATTTTTATAGTTTAATATTCCACCAGGGCAGTTCATTGGTTTAATAGCAAAATCTGTTTCATCTATTGAAGTAGTATACATATTTTCTCTGTAATTGAACCAGTGTCCTGAAGTTTCCCAAAGTTCTCTGTTTAATATTGTAGGAGTTTGAATTTCAACATATCCTGCTTTTCTGTGTTCTTTTCTCCATAAATCAATAAGAGTATTTTTAAGAACCATTCCTTTTGGCATGAAGAATGGGAATCCTGGTCCATATTCACTTACAAAGAACAGTTCAAGTTCTTTTCCAAGTCTTCTGTGATCTCTTTTTTCTGCCTCTTCCAAGAATTTTAAGTAATCTTTTAATCTCTTGTCATCAGAGAAAGCAAGTCCATAAATTCTTTGAAGCATTTTGTTGTTAGAGTCCCCTCTCCAGTAAGCTCCGGCAACTGATTTAAGTTTGAATGCTTTTATATATGATGTTGCAGGTACATGAGGTCCTCTGCAAAGATCCATAAAATCTCCCTGCTTATAGAAAGAAAGCATTTCTCCCTGAGCAATCTCTTTTATGATTTCAACCTTATAAATCTCTCCAAGAGCTTCAAAATGTTTTATAGCGTCCTCTCTTGACATTTCCAGTCTTTCGATTTTTATATCTTCTTTAACTATTTTTTTCATTTCAGCTTCAATTTTTTCCAAATCTTCAGGAGTGAACTGCTCTTCTGAATCAAAGTCATAATAGAATCCGTTTTCAATAGCAGGTCCTATTGTAACCTTTGTTCCTGGAAATAATCTTACAACAGCCTGTGCCATAAGGTGAGCTGCAGAGTGTCTTATTATATGTTCTCCCTCTTCTGAATCAGCTGTGATAAATTCTACTTTTGCATCTCTGTCTAATACATAAGACATATCTTTTAATTCTTCGTCTACTTTTGCTGCAACTGATTTTTTTGCAAGTGAATTGCTTATACTTTTAGCAATCACAAACATATTTTCAGCGTTTTCAAATTCTTTTATACTTCCGTCGTTTAACTGTACTTTCATATATATCCTCTCCTTATTATTCTAAACTTTTTAATATTTAATCTTTTCCCAATTCATCTTCAATTTTTAATCCTGAGAACACATGAACATCAGGTTTTGTTTGTGAATCAGGTTTGCTGTCCCCTTTAGCTCCCACAGCAAACAATCTCTTGTCAGGGAATGTAAGCAGTGTAAACTGCAGAGCTGTTTTCCATTCATAATCACGGGTAGAGATACTGTATTCTCTCACATAAGCCAAAGACCATTCGTAGTATCCCATCTCTTTTCCGATTTCAACTCCTGCTTCGTCAAAAAATCTTCTTCCGCTTCCGTCCCCGTAAGTTCCGTCTATATTATCATAAAACTGTACATATGATTTTAATCTCCATCCCTCGCTCGGTCTTCCGATTTTAGCATGGAAACTGAATTCATGTTCTCTCTCTGTAACTTTCCACTGTCTGTTATCTAAAGTCGGATTATCATAATCTGCTTCTTGTGTGAAGGTATATCCAAGTCCTATTCTGTTTTGTGAATAAAATACTGCTGCTTCTATCTTTGAAAGAGAATCCCAATATCCTTCCTGCTCTCTCATATCATCTTTGCTTTCAAGAGTAAGTCTTATATCAAAACTTCTTCTGTAATCTCCGAAGTTTACTCTGTTGTTCATTACACTGTTAAGATTAAATCCAAGAGAATTTCTGTTTTCAAGAATACTTCTGATATTGCTTATATCCTGCGGAGTAAGTTCTCCTGCTTCTTTTCCATATTCTCTCTCTGCATATTTTGCCAGTTCTTCCTCTGACAATCTCTTATCTTTAAATCCGTATCTAAGAGTTATTACATTTGAATTATAGTTTGTTTTAAAATCTCCAGTATAAGCATTATATGGTTTATAGTTTCCTTGATAATCTTCATATTTTACAGAGTAAGAGTGTTCTATCTCTCCACCGTTAATATATGTAACAGCATAAGTTCTGTTATCTATATCAAGAACATCTATATTAGTTGCATTAACTTTATCTTTACCTTGAGTATATTCAAAGTTTAATCTGTCCTCTCCAAAGCTGTAAGTATATCCAAATACATTTTCTCTTATCTCTTCAGAAAGTCCTTTTGCTGTTATTGTTTCAAAATATTTATCTTCAAAATCTATACTTTGATTTTTGTAATAAAACTCGTGATTTCCAGAATAGATATTAAATCCATAATTTTTCGTTGAAAGGTCGTTTTCATATCTGTTTCCAAATAATTTATTATCATAATCATCTGAATATCTGTCATCACTGTTGTAATATACTGACAGAGCTTTGTCTCCGTCAATCAAGAAATCCACTTTATTTTTGAAAATTTCCCCTGATTTTTCATCATTTTCAGGTCTTTCTTTTAAAGTGTATTCTCCTGTATAAACAGTTTCAGTGTTTCCAAATTCAAAACTTACAGTATCTCCGTAAGTATATTTATTTTCTTTATTGACAAGTCTTCCAAATTCCTGTTCAGAGTTTCCGTCATATTTATAATCTTCATAGAAAAATCTGAATTCATTTTTTAGGCTTGTGTCTGCCCATCTCTCTGCATTTCCTGAATTATCAAACAATGTAATTCTGTGATTTAATCCTGCTTGATATCTTGTTGTTTTATCGTTGTCTTCCGTATCATAAATATTTAAATTATCATCACTGTAATATCCTGATTTATATTTATCCTGTCTGATATTTCCGAAAATATCAATCTCTCCAAGATATCCCAGTCCTATATTGTTTTTGTTTAATCCAAATTCATAGAAATCAGATTCATTTTTAAACTCTCTGCTTCCAAAGGCAGAAAAATTCATTCCCTCTCTGGTATGAACCGTTTCCTCTCTTCTACCACCTGCAAAAGTAAAGTTTATAAGTCCCGTGTACAAATCCACAAAGGCTCTTTGTTCCTCTATTTTTTCATAAGTGATATTTTCATATCTGTTATACTGACTCCACCTGCTGTTTTCTCCAAAAACATTTTTTCTCATAGGGTCATTTTCAAGATTTAATTTTTTTTCAGAGAATGTATAGTCATATCCCGTTTTAAAAGATATATTGTCCGTCAGCTCATATTCTCCAAAAACAGCTCCGAAATTACGACTGTCGTATACATCATACATTGCCACTGTCCATGGAACATAATCTGCTATCAGCCCATATTTATCAGTTGTTTTCAAACTGCTTAAATCCGGATTTCTCTCCCATGAATTAAGTTTTCTGTATAAGTCTCCGTTTTTCTCATCATATTTTAATGAAATTTTACGATTTTTATCTTCAAAACCAAAACCAAAGTCTTCTGCTCTCGACTGTAAATCGTTAGGATTTGAACCCGGATCCATATCATACAAATAATTATAATATCCGCTTATTTTATAGTCTTCATTATCCTTTGTAACAGATATATTTGAAAATAAATCATTATCAACCTGTGAATCATATCCCAAATCATCTATCTGGTCGTTGACTATATATTGATATCCCTTTTTGTCATCAGTAAGTTTTACTTTGGCATCTATTGTAATATCTTTTCTTGCTCCAAGTCCCGTCAGTGAAGTATCCAATGTATAGAAATTAGAATAATCTCCCATGCTTGGAATTTCTCCCAATCCGCCTTCTCCATTGTGAAATCTTCCCTGAGCATCATAATCTTCTATGATATCTCTCAAAGTATCATTCATATTATATGTAAGACTTTGTACACCAAAATCAAAATGTCCGTAATCCCCTTCGTATTTATGGGTATAATCTATATCCCATCTGTCGTCGTGGCTCGGCTCATATCTTCCCGTTTCTGAATTTATTTTATTTTTATCTTTTTTATACAGCAATAGATCTGTGATGTTTAGTCTTGATTCCCCATATTCTCCTGTGTCATACCAGTTTTCCCATCTTCCTGCAAGAAGTCCTATCTGGTCACCGAATTTAGGAGCAAAACCTCCTCTGTATTTTCCGTTCATACCCTCATAAAGAACCCCTGTGGAAATTGTCCAACCGTAGTCCTCTTCATCTCCCCATACAGGAAACAGCGGTACTTCAGATCCCTGTCTTATATTAAATCTGTACCAAGGAAGTGTAAAAGGCATCACATCAAAATCTTGAATAAACAGATCAGAACTTGTAAATGTTACCTGTTTGTCAGGCTCTATTTTTATCTTTTTACTTCTTATATAATATCCCAAATCTGTCAAATCTCTGTTTGTGTTTACTTTCGGGTCTGTTGTAAACCAAGCATTTTTTAAAAGCACAATTCCATTATCAAATTTTGCTTTTTCTCCCCCAAAATATACTCTGTCATTGGGAGCTTCTGCACCGGTTACTTTTCCTACTTCCATATATCCAAAAGTTGTATCAAAAACAGCTTTTGTTCCGTCAAGAAGTGCCACACCGTTTTGAGATTCTATTCTTATATCTCCCGTCGGCTGATAAGAGTCAAGAGTAAAATCTCCGTCTATATACATTCTGTTTGCGGC
>UQXM01000015.1 GCA_900545035.1 uncultured Fusobacterium sp.
GTATCCCAGTTTTAAAAGAATTTCTTCCGTATGGTATCCTAAAGGATATCCTGCTTCTTTATACTGAATAGGACATTCTGAAAGTTTAATCGGCGTTGCCATTTGTTTTACAGTTTTTTTCTGTGAATTTGGAACCTTGACATCAACCACAAGATTTCTTGCTTTTACATGTTCATCTTCAAGAAGTGTTTCTTTCATTGTAAGAACAGGCTCAACACATACATCTTTTCCTTGGAAAATATCACACCATTCTTTCAAAGTTTTTTCTAAAATTCTGTTTCTGATAATATTTTTCATATTTTCACAGTTTTCCGGCATAACAGTTTTTTCTATAAGTTCGGGAAGATTTATGCATTCACAGAAATTTTTCCAAAACTTAGGCTCCAAAGAACCTACACTTAAATATCTGCCGTCTTTCGTTTCATAAAAATCGTAGGCACTTCCTCCGTTAAGTCTTGTCCCCTCTCTTTCAGGCTCTTTTCCTTCTGCTAAAAATCCTGCTCCCTCCATAGCATGAAAAGGAATCAGTCCGTCAAACATGGAAATATCTATATACTGCCCTTTTCCCGTAACACTTCTGTAATGAACTGCTGCCAATATTCCGATTACAGAATGAAGAGAACCTACACCAATATCGGCAATCTGCATATTTGTAAGAACAGGTCCTGTTGTTTTTCTTCCTGAATAATTCATATTTCCGCTTCTTGCAAGATAATTTATATCATGTCCGGCACTGTTTCTCATAGGACCTGTCTGTCCGTACCCTGTAAGAGAGCAATAAATTATTTTAGGATTAATTTTTTTCAAATCTTCATAACCAAGTCCCAATCTATCCATAACTCCCGGTCTGAACTGTTCCATTATAATATCGTATTCTTTTACAAGTTTTTTTACAATCTCTCTTCCCTCTTCTGATTTCAGATTTAAAAAAACATTTTTCTTATTTCTTCCAAGCCAAGCCTGATTGGCTGTAATATCTGTTCCCTCAATATATGGGGGATAATCTGCCGCAATATCAGGTTTATCCGGAGAACTTATTTTAATTATCTCTGCTCCCATATCTCCCAGCATAAGTGTTGCATAAGGTCCCGGAAGCAGTGTTGAAAAATCAAGAATTTTCAATCCTGTTAATGCACCCATATTCTTTCCTCCTTATTTATGAAAAAAGGGCTGTTTTACAGCCCGATTTTCTATTAATAATTAATATTTTTTCATTAATTCTTTTACAGAATTTACAACATCAGCTTTTGCTGTCTCAATAGTTTCCCCTGTTTTTCTTATTTTAAGTTCAACAATTCCCTCTGCTGATTTTTTACCACATACAACTTTGAACGGGAATCCGATAAGGTCAGCATCTTTAAATTTAAATCCTGCTCTTTCGTTTCTGTCGTCATAAATTGTATCTATTCCTGCATTGCAAAGAGCGTTGTATACCTCTTCTGCAAGAGCTGTCTGTGCTTCATCTTTCATATTTGCTGCAATAACATCTACAACAAACGGAGCAATAGCTGACGGCCAGATAATTCCGTTTTCATCATTATTTTGCTCAATAGCTGCTGCCATTGTTCTTGATACTCCTATTCCGTAACATCCCATTTCCATAACAACATCTTTTCCGTTTTCGTCAAGAACTGTTGCCTTCATAGGCTCAGAATATTTTTTACCAAGTTTGAAAATATGTCCGCATTCTATTCCTCTTGCAACACGAAGAGGTTTTCCGCAGATTGAACAAATATCTCCCTCTTTAACTTTTCTTACATCAGCTACAATATCAGCTTCGTAATCTCTTCCATAATTTACATTCAGATAGTGAGTATCAGGTTTGTTTCCTCCTGCTGTATGATTAGGAATTTCTGTTACAGAAGGGTCTGCAATTATTTTTATTCCTTTTGCTTTTAAATTCATTCCGTATGGACCGATAAATCCTTTAAACAGTCCAAGAGTTTCAAGTTCTTCATCTGTAAGCATTGCAATATCTATTGTGTCAATCAGATTTTTAACTTTAACTTCGTTTACTTCAATATCTCCTCTGATTAAAACCATGTAAGGTTCATCTGTAACCATATCTTTATACATTATAGCTTTTACTGTTCTTTCAATTTCTACTCCAAGATTTGCTACAACATCTTCTATTTTTGCAATATTTGGTGTAGGAACAAGAACCGGCTCTTTTAATTCCTCTTTTGGAAGATTTGTGATAACATTTACTGCTTTCTCAACATTCGCTCCATAGTGACAAGAATCACAGAATATTAATTCATCCTCTCCCGAATTTGCCATAACATGAAATTCTTTTGAACCGCTTCCTCCAATTGCTCCTGAATCAGCATCAACGATTCTGAAATCCAATCCGCATCTTTTAAATACTTTTGAATAAGCTTCCTGCATATTGTCAAACTCTTTATCCAAATCTTCTCTGTTAAGTCCGAAAGAATATCCGTCTTTCATAAGAAATTCTCTTCCTCTCATAAGTCCGAATCTTGGTCTTCTTTCGTCTCTGAATTTATTTTGTATTTGGTATAAGTTTATAGGAAGTTGTTTATATGAAAATATATCGCTTCTTACGATATCTGTTATAGCTTCTTCATGTGTTGGCCCAAGTACGAAATCTCTTTCATGTCTGTCTTTAAGTCTCATCATTTCAGGGCCCATTACATCCCATCTTCCGCTTTCCTGCCAAATTTCAGCAGGTTGTAATACAGGCATTAAAAGCTCAATTGCTCCTGCTCTGTCCATTTCTTCTCTTACAATATTCTCTACTTTTCTAAGTGTTTTATACCCTAAGGGAAGATAGCTGTATACTCCGCTTGCTAATTTTTTAATCATTCCTGCTCTCAGCAGTAACTGATGACTGACAACTTCAGCTTCTTTTGGGTTTTCTTTTAATGTTTTCACATAATATTTGCTGAATCTCATTTTTTTATCTATCCTCCTTAAAATTTTTTATATCTTATGTTATCTTATCATAATTATTTTGTTTTTTAAAGATTATTTTAATAAAAAATTATTCTTTGTTACGGAATTTATCTTCAATATCCATTTTAAGATATCTGTTGCCGATTATTCCTTTTTTTTCTTTCAGGTATTCCACACACATATCTTTTACAGCCTTTATAGTTTTTACATCTTGAGTGATATCTACAAATTTTAAATCACTGAAACCTGTCTGTCTTGTTCCGAAAATTTCTCCCGATTTTCTTAGTCTTAAATCCTCTTCGGCAATTTCAAAACCGTCTTGTGTTTTTTCCATAATTCTTAGCCTTGCCTTTGAGACATCATTATCAGTTTTGGAAATTAAAAAACAATAAGACTGATATTCTCCTCTTCCAACTCTTCCGCGAAGCTGGTGCAGAGAAGAAAGCCCAAATCTTTCAGCATTGATTATCGAAATAATTGTAGCATTGGGTACATTTATTCCTACTTCAACCACTGTTGTTGAAATTAAAATATCTGCCTTTTTATTTTTAAATGCTTTCATCACTTCATCTTTTTCTGAATTTTTCATTTTTCCGTGGAGTATCCCGATTTTATAATTTGAAAATCTGTTTTCTATCTCATATCTGTATTGCTCAATAGATTTTACTGCCATTTTTTCGCTGTCCTCAATAAGAGGAACAACAAAATATGCCTGTCTGCCTTCACGAAGCTTTTTCTCAATAAAATCGTAGGCTTTTTCCAAATCCGGCTCATTTGAAATCCATTTTGTTTTTATAGGTTTTCTTCCGGGAGGAAGTTCATCAATTATAGAAATGTCCAAATCTCCGTAAATACTTAATGCCAAAGAACGAGGAATAGGAGTGGCACTCATTACAAGAAGATTGGAAAGAATACCTTTATCTCTCAATTTTTTTCTCTGAACAACTCCGAATCTGTGCTGTTCATCAATAACAATAAGTCCCAGTCTGCCAAACTCCACATTATTTTCAATTAAAGCATGAGTTCCTATCACCAAAGAAATATCTCCCGATTTTATCCCCTCAAGAAGAATCTCTCTTTTTTTCCCTTTTACACTCCCTGTAAGAAGTTCTGTTCTTACTCCAAGCTTTTCAAAATCATCCTTTATTGAAAGATAATGTTGTGCTGCAAGAATTTCTGTGGGAGCCATAATCACTCCCTGATATCCGTTTTCTATCATATATAAAAGAAGCACCATAGCCACAACGGTTTTTCCGCTTCCGACATCTCCCTGAATAAGACGGTTTATAAATACTCCTCTGTTAAGCTCCTTATAAATATCTTTTATTACATTTTTTTGAGCATTTGTAAGATTAAAACTCAAGTTTTGCAGATATTTTTTTACAAGAGTTCTGTTATCTCTAAGTTCATATTTTTTTTCATCAGATACACCTTCAATATATTTATTGGCAAGTATACCCATTTCCAAAATAAGAAGCTCTTCCACAGCAAATCTTCTTTTTGCTTCTTCCAAATTTTTATGATCTGTTGGAAAATGTATCTCTTTAAGTGCTGTTTCTCTTCCCATTATTCTGTATTTCTGCAAAATTTCTTCAGGAATATTTTCTATAAAATATTTTTTATTGGCTGTAATATTTTTTTTCAAAACTTTCCGCAGACTATTTTGTGCAAAATTTTTCGTTGTACTGTATACAGGAAGAATTTCCCCTTTTTCCATTTCTATTTGATTGGAAAGTTTTTTATATTCAGGATTTGTCATTTGAAAATTATACCCTCTCTTCACATGTCCGATAAGAATATAATCTTCTCCTATTTTTAAAGATTTTGCAAGATACGGCATTTGAAACCATACTACATCTATAACCCCTGTTCCGTCTGTTGCCCTTGCCTTTGTCATTTTAAGTCTTGAAGGTGTAAAAGGATTTGATATTGTCATAAACTGTACTTTTAAAACAACATATTCATCTCCTCTGAGTTCCTCTATTTTTTTTATATTTGTCCTGTCATCATAGGCTCTGGGAAAATAATAAAGGAGATCATGGAGAGTAAAAATATTCAGATTTCTTATTTTTTCTGTTTCTTTCAGAGTTAGAGATTTTAAATTCAAATCTTTTAAATCCTGAAAAATAATTTTATAATCTTCTTCCATTATCCCCCCCTTTTTAATAAAAAAGGGCGGCTGAATTAACCACCCTCCATTATTTTTTTAGTCTAATTGCTCCATTATTTCATCAGGAATATCAAAATTTGAATAAACTTCTTGAACATCATCAAGTTCGTCTAATGAATCATAAAGAAGCATAACTTTTTTAGCCACATTTACATCGTTTATAACAACTTTATTTTCTGGTATCATTGTAATTTCAGCTTCTTCATATTTGTATCCTGCTTCTGTAAGAGCTGCAAGTACAGCTTGAAAAGCTGACGGATCAGTTAATACTTGAAATTCATCTGCTTCCTCAACGATATCATCTGCTCCCGCTTCCAAAGCAACCATCATAAAATCTTCTGCATCTTCAACATTTGCAACAGGCACAATGATTTCTCCTTTTTTGTTGAACATCCAAGAAACAGCACCGTCTGCTCCTAGATTTCCTCCTTTTCTTGAGAAAGTAGTTCTTACTTCAGAAGCTGATCTGTTTTTGTTGTCTGTTACAACATCAACAATAAAAGCTGTTCCTTCAGGTCCGTATCCTTCATATCTCATTTCAATGTAGTCTACACCTTCAAGCTCTCCTGTTCCTTTTTTGATAGCTCTTTCAAGAATGTCTTTAGGCATATTTCCTGCTTTTGCTTTTTCTATTGCTAGTCTAAGTCTTGGGTTAAATCCCGGATCTCCTCCGCCCTCCTTAGCTGCTATTGTTAATTCTTTTCCTAATTTTGTAAATAAACTTGCTCTTTTTCTATCCTGAGCACCTTTTCTGTGCTGGATATTATTCCATTTACTATGTCCTGACACGAGGTTTCCTCCTATTAATATTAAAATATTATTCCACAATATTTTATCATATGAAATATTTTTTTTCAATCATATTGACTTTAATTTTCTTCGTCCAAAAGGCGTTTCACTGTTTTAAGGTCATTCCAAAAATCAAGAGCCACTTTTGATTTTTTCCCGCTGCTGTCCCTTGATTTTTTTGCAAAATTAACATCATAAGTAGTTATGACTTTTATTCCGCCTCTCCACTGCTGAATTTCTCCTCTCATATTTCCCATATCTATCTCTTTTTCAAAAAGAAGTTCTGCTGTATCCTGTCCAAGAGCTACAATTATTTTCGGCTCAATCAAAGCTATCTGCATATCCAAAAGATCTTTCAATTTTCTTTTTTCATCATCAAACAGTTCTCTGTACTTCATTTCATTTTTTGTAAGAGTGGTAATATAATAATCATCGGGAACAATATCTACAATATCACAAAGTTTTATCAAAAATTCTCCGCTCGAACCTGCTGCAACCTTCAAATCTGATGTTTCATAAAGATCAGAATCATCACCTATGAAAAGAATTTTTCCATTTCTGTTTCCGCTTCCCAAAAGAATTTCTTCATCTTCTTTCAATGAATTTGTTCTGTGCATTGTTCCTGTTTCAAATTTTAATTCTTCCCACAGTTCATCCTTGTCCATAGTTCCCCCTAAATTTCGTATAATTCCGTTACTTCATCCTGTCTTGCTATCTCAACAGGAATATTTATATTAAATCTTCCCAATTCCTGATAAATCGTTCTTGATACAATGTCAAAATTGTTACTGTCCCTGCTTACATGAGCAAGATATACTTTCTTCAAATCATGGTTATAACTTTCACATACAAATTTTGCAGCATCGTTATTTGAAAGATGCCCGTTTCTGCTCTTTACTCTGTCTTTTAAATCCCACGGATAACTGCATTCCATTAACATTCTGTAATCATAATTTGATTCTATTATCATTATATTTACATTTTTAAAAAGTTCTCTCACCCTGTTGTCTACATATCCTATATCTGTGGAAATTCCCAAAGTTTTTCTGCTTTTTATTCCCTCTATTCTGAATCCCACTGTTCTTTTTGCATCGTGCATAACATCAACAGGCAATACTTTTACTTTTTCTTGAAGAACAAAAATCTCATTATCGATAAAAATAAGATTACATTCCTCTATTTTTCCCAATTTCTTCTCACACACAGAATAACTTTCTTTTGTAATATATATTGGAATATTATATTTTCTTGAAAGTATTCCTGCCCCTTGAATATGGTCTGTATGTTCATGGGTAATTAATATCCCTTGTATCTCTTCTATATTTTCGTTTATTTCTTTCAGTCTGCACTCTATTTTTTTCCCGCTGAAACCTGCATCCACAAGAATTTTTACACCGTCAACTTCTATAAAAGTGGAATTTCCTCCGCTTCCGCTTCCCAATATTGATACTTTCATTTTGTTTCCTTTCTTCTTTACAAACTCTCTGCTGATATTATATCATATTCTCGGCTCTTTCTAAAAGATAAAAAAGAAGCAGACAAAAAATCTGCTCCTGTTTTTCTATTGTTTAATTTACATTCTTATTTCTCTTTTCCATAAGGTCAATATATTTTTTGCTTAAAAATCTTGCATACTCATATTCAAATACATAATCCGAATCCATAAAATATATTCCTGTATCAGCTTTTACTGAAAATCCATAAAGAGCCAGCATATAATAATCTGAAAAATCTATATGCACAGGATGATACACATCAAGAGCATCAACTGCAAATCCGTTTGCCGCCATTCCGGCTGCATCTCTTATATTGCTCGGTCCAAGAAAAGGTATAACTATATACTCCCCTCTTCCTACACCATAGTGAGCCAATGTCAGTCCCATAGTTTCTTTATGTTTTGGTATTCCCAATTTTGTTGCAGGGTCAAAAAGTCCTAAAATTCCCACAGTGCTGTTTATTCCAAAACGAAGAGCTGTTTCCATTCCGTCTGTAAATTTAAGCTGTAAAAATGAATTCAGAGCATATCCTATATTTTCAAAGTTTGTAAAGAAATTGCTCAGTCTTTTTTGAAAAAAGTCAGGAGTATAATATTTATATTTCATCATTACAGGTTTTATTACATATCTGTCCGCTGTTCCGTTAAAATAATATATTCTTCTGTTAATAGGTCCAAACAGGTCATCTTCTCCGTATAAAATTGAAAGTTCTTTTTCAACCTCTGTCTGCTCTATTTTTTTTGTTTCCTTTATTCTTGTTTCTTCATCTCTCGTTTGAGAATTTGCACATCCTATGAAAGCACAGGCAAGTATAAACATCAAAATTTTATTTTTAAAATTATTTATTTTCAATTACTTTACCCCCTTTCATAAAATTCAGCATATTCTGTACATTTTCATAATAAAACATATTTCCGCAGTGTCCCCCATAAGGATAAACTATTATTCTTCCTTTAAATACATCTTGCAGATATTTTATATTATTGCTTGTAAGAATAAGCTCGTCTCTGTTGGTTACAACCATAATTTTATCTGATTTACGCAGATAATCTTCTATTATTTTAAGATCTGTCATTTTTACAAGATTTTTGTGTGTCATTGCTGTTCCGTATCTTTCTTTATAATAAGGCACTGCAAGTCTTGTCATATAATTTTCAAAATCTGCAAAATTTATTTTTTTGAAATACACTCCCATATTTTCATATTTTTCAATCTTCTTGTCAACATATACACCTCTTTTGTTAGCTGTATCACTCAGAAAATTTATATCTATCGCATTTAATCTGAAAACAAGTCCTATTCCCATTTTTAAATCTCTGTTTGTTATTCCAAGAGCTTTCAAAATATTTTCAGGATTTTCATTTTTTATATTTTCCGGCTGGATTTTTCCCGTAAGAGCTGCCATATTATCTGTAAGAATATTTACTCTCTCAAAGAAATTTCTAATATCTCCGTCTATTGCTTCATCAAACATTTTATCCAAAATCTTTGCCGAAGTATAAAGGTTTACAGCAGGATTTACCAAAAATACTCTCTTAAAATTAAAATCTTTTTCTGTTTCATCAATATATGAAAGCATTGCCGAATGTGTTGCTCCCAGACTATACCCCATAAGATAATAATCTGATATCTCTGCCTTTTCCTCTTCCAAAACTTTTTGTATTCTTCTCATAGCTCTGTATAAATCCATACTGTCATTAAGGAGTATTCCCGGCATTTTTTCATAAGATAAAGATACCACGGAATTGGTGTTCATGGTAGATGAAACTCCAACAACGTGGTATCCTGCTGTATAAAATATTCTTTGGAAAAATTCTGTCTTTAAAGAGGTTGCTGAAGAACCTGTTCCTGACAGAATAAATACCAAAGGTGCTTTTTTATTCTGTAAGGCTACTGAAAATTTGTAGTCTTTTTGATAATCCAAATTGGCAGGAGTTTCTCTTGTTTCTAGGAAACTTGTTCTGTATATATCTATTGGAATTTTTTCCAAGATATTCGGGGTCATCATCGTCGATGTTCCCAATACAGTTGCCGTATATGGATTTTTAAACGGATAATCGTAAGCTGACACAACAGCTCCGAAAAAAATAAATAGTGCTGTTATTAATTTTTTCATAATAGCTCTGCCTTCCTTTTAGCTTTAGTAATTATATTAATATTTTATGTTTACATTGTACTAAAATTTAAAAGAAAAGACAAACTATAAATGATTTTTTAAATTATTATGGTCTTAATTCATATCCTGCTGCTTTTATAGCTGCTTCTATTTCATCTCTGTGAGAAGCGTCTGCACATTCAATAACTATTTTTGCAACTTGATTGTTTATTTTTATACCTGTTTTATACATTGATTGGTTTATTCTTAAAATATTTGCTTTTTTGTCGGCAAGAATTTGAAGAACTTTGAAAAGTTCTCCTGCCTTATCGGGAACAACAACATTAAATTCTGCTTTTCTTCCTTCAAGGATAAGAGCTTTATTTATTATTCTTTCTATCATATTGATATCAGAGTTTCCTCCTGATATTACGCAACATACATTTTTACCTCTGTCTTTAATTTTTCCGGAAAGAAGTGCTGCCACAGGAGTTGCTCCTGCTCCCTCTGCCACAACTTTACTTTTTTCCATTAAGAACAGAATAGCTTTTGTAATATCATCTTCACTTACTGTTACTATTTCATCAACATAATCTCTTATCATTTCACAAGTAAGTTCTCCCGCTCTTGCAACAGCAATACCGTCAGCTATTGTAGGAGTTGTTTTTATTGTACAAGGGCAACCTTGTTTTACAGCTTCAAGCATTGATGCAGCATTTTCTGCTTCCACTCCGATCATTTTTACAGAAGGTTTAAGAGATTTTACTGCTTTAGCTATTCCTGAAGCAATACCTCCTCCTCCGATTGGAACGATAACTATATCAACATCGGCAAGATCCTCAACTATTTCCACTCCGATAGTTCCTTGTCCTGCTATAACATATGGATCATCAAATGGATGTAAGAATGTTGCACCTGTTTCTTTTTGAATTTCACAGGCTTTTTTGTATGCATCATCATACACTGTACCTACCTGAACAACTTCTGCTCCATAATTTCTTGTTGCAACCACTTTTGAAAGAGGTGCTGTTCCCGGCATTACAATTGTAGATTTTATTCCAAGATTTGTTGCTCCAAGAGCTACACCTTGAGCATGGTTACCTGCTGATGAAGCAATTACTCCTCTTTTCTTTTCTTCATCAGTAAGATGCATTATTTTATTTAAAGCTCCTCTGATTTTGAATGAACCTGTTTTCTGAAGATTTTCAAGCTTGAAAAATACTTTATTTCCTGTCAAAGCTTCCATAGTCGGACATTCAACAATCTGAGTTCTTTTTACAGAACCTTTTATGGTTTCTGCTGCTTCCTTAATCATATCAAACGTTACTCTTTCCATTTTACACTCCTCCTAAACCAATTCATAATTTATTTATTCATGTATAAAACTATATTGTTTTCAATCGAAGTATACTTTTTTTGGAGAAAATTTTCAAGTACTTTTCATAAATTTATTTTTTATTTTAAAACATTCATTACTCCATCAGCTGTATAATCCACAGCTTCAGCAAAAATATTTATTTTAAAATTTTTTAAAGTTTTTGTGGTTGCAGGTCCGATTGAGATAATTTTTATATTTTCAAGCAGGGATGTGTCATACTCAATGCTTTCTGCAAATGCCTCCACAGCAGAAGAACTTAAAAAAGTAATATAATCTATATGTGCAAGAACTTTTTCCACTTCTTTTTTTGAACGGATATTTTTTATTGTTCTGTACCCTGTAAATTTCTCAAATTTTCTCTTGTATTCTCTGCTCCATTTTTCATCATCACATGGAGAAATATCAGAAGTAATCACAAGAATTTTATCATTTTCCTCTGTGATTTCCAAAATTTCTTTTGCAAGTTCTTCCACAAGATATTTTTCCGGCATAACATCTGCCATAATTTTAAAGTTTTTAAGCTCCTCTTTTGTTTTTGCTCCCACAGCTCCGATTTTTATATTTCTGAGATATCTCATATCAGGAATATGCTCAAAGAAAAATCTCACTCCGTTTGGAGAATTAAAAAGCACAGCTTTATATTCTCCCAATTTTGAATAATCAAAATTTTCCATTCTGTCCTGAATTTTTAAAAACGGCAGAAGTACGGCATATCCTCCTTTTTTTTCTATCTCCTTGGCAAAAATATCCCCCTGAACTTCATCTCTTGTTACAAGAATATTTTTCCCGAAAAATTCTTTTTTCTCAAACCAAGCAAACTCATCTCTCTTTTTAACCACATCTCCTATTACCACAACCGCAGGAGGATTTATATTATTTTCTTCTGCTGTCTGTTTTATAGTACCAAGAACTGCTGTTACTGTTTTTTGATTTCCTGTTGTTCCTTTTTCAATCACAGCTGCAGGAGTATTCGGATTTTTTCCGTGCTTTATCAATTCAGAAGCAATAATTCCCAAGTTTTTTACTCCCATTAAAAAAATAAGAGTTCCTTCAAGTTTTGCTATATTTTCAAAATTATGAAAACTGTTTTCTTTGGCTGTCATTCCTGTAAACACATGAAAAGACTTTGAAACCCCTCTGTGTGTAACAGGAATACCTGCATATTCGGGAACAGAAACAGCAGAAGTTATTCCGGGAATAATTTCAAAAGGAATATTATTTTTTATAATCTCCTCTATTTCTTCTCCCCCTCTTCCGAAAATAAAAGGATCTCCTCCTTTCAGCCTTACTACAGTTTTCCCTTCAAGAGCTTTTTTTACAATAGTATTGTTTATCTCTTCCTGAATAAGTCCTCCTTGAGTATTTTCTTTTCCAAGATAAATCATCTCTGTATTTTTTTCTGCAAAATTTAAAATTTTATCATTAATAAGTCTGTCGTATATAATACAGTCTGCCTTTTCCAAAACTCTTTTGGCTTTCAGAGTAAGAAGTTCAAAATCTCCCGCTCCCGCTCCTGTAATATATACTTTTCCGATTTTACTTTGTTTTTCTTTAGCCATTTATTTTTCCTCTGATTTTTTCAGCCAGTTCTTCCGCAAGAACTTTTCCTCTTGCCCTTTTTCCCCTGTGGCTGTCTTTATGAAGTGTTTTTCCGTCATAATAAATTCCTTTTATTACAATTTCATCTTTTTCTTTATCGATAAATGCAGAACACCCCATTGGAGTGTGGCAGCCTCCGTCAAATATTTTTGAAAATTCTCTTTCCACAGCCACTGTTTCCGTAACATCCTGATCTGCAATTTCAGAAAGCATATCTAAAATTTCTCTGTCATTTTCTCTGCATTGAACACACAAAGCCCCTTGTGCAGGAGCAGGCATTACTTCTTCCGGAGAAAAATATTGAGTAATTTTATCTCCCAATCCCACTCTTAAAAGTCCTGCTGCTGCAAGAACTATTCCGTCAAAATTTTCCTCCTCCAGTTTTTTCAGCCTTGTATGTATATTTCCTCTTATCGGCTTGATTTCTGCATCAGGTCTTAAATCTTTTATTGATACAGCTCTTCTTAATGAACTTGTTCCTATAACAGGATTTTCAAGAAGCTCCGATAATTTTTTCCCGTTTTTTGATACAAAAACATCTCTGTTGTCCTCTCTCATTGGAACTGCTCCGCAAATAAGCCCCTCAGGACTTACAGCAGGCATATCTTTCATTGAATGAACAGCAAGGTCGATATCTTTTTCCAAAAGTTCTTTCTCTATTTCTTTTGTAAAAAAACTTTTCAATGAAAGATTTTTATCCCCCCAGTTTGTACGCATATCTTTATCCCCTGTAGTAACTATTACTTTTATTTCAAAATTATACTGGGGAAATTTTTCAGAAAGCATATTTCTTACAATCTCTGTCTGAGCCATTGCAAGAATACTTCCCCTTGAACCGATTAATATTTTTTTCTTAGACATTTTAATTTTATATATCCTTTCTAAACTTTATTTTAAACCTTTTATAAATTCTTCTGCTGTTTTATTTATATCTGAACTTACCCATGAATAATGTATTTTCGGCCGTTTCAATACAACAGGAACTGCTCCTGTTTCATAGGCAGCTTCTATTTTCTCCGATTCTCCTCCTGTTGCTCCGCTCTCTTTTGTTACAACATACTTTATTTTATAATTTTCATACACAGCTTTGTTAAACTCTTTTGAAAAAGGTCCCTGCATACCCAAAATATTTTTTGCTTTTATTCCTACATTTTCCAATTTTTCAATTGACTCTTTCACAGGAAGAATTCTGAAATATATTTTATCCAGATTTTTAAGATTTTTAAATTTTTCGATATTATTGCTTCCAAGAGTTACAAGAATGTTTCCCTTATCTGTTCCCAGTTTCTCCAAAAATTTCACAAGCAAATCTATATCAGAAAAATCAAAACTTTTTTTATAATTTAAAAGTTCTCTTTCAAATCTGAAATATTCAATATTTAATTTTTCGGAAATATTCATTGCATTTTTGGAAACTTCCACTGCATATGGATGACTGAAATCAAATATTCTCACAATCTTATTTTCCACAGCAAATTTTTCCATTTCAGTTTCGTTCATTGCCCCTGTATGAATTTCCGTTCCAAGATTTTCAACAAGTTTTTTTCCATATTCACTCACAGTGGAAATTACAATTTCTTTCATATTCACTCCAAAAGTTTTTAATTTTTCTGCAAAATCTCTGGAATCTTTTGTTCCGCCGATTATCCAATCCATTATCCCACCTTATACCCTCTTGGTGTTATCATTTTGCCGTTTTTCACAAAAGTTTTTGAATTTCCGATTATCACAGTAGAAAACATATTTATTTCAAACTCAAGAAGTTTTCCCAATGTTGTAATATCATAATTTTCTCCTTCTCTTCCTGCATTTCTTACAATAACAGCCGGAGTATTTTCATTCTTATATGAAAGCATAATTTTCACGACTTCATTAATCAAATCAGGTCTGCCATGACTTTTGGGATTATAAAGAGAAATTACAAAATCTCCTTCTGAAGCAAGTTTTATTCTTTTTTTGATAAGTTCCCAGTCTGTCAAAAGATTACTCAGAGAAATTACTGCATGGTCATGCATTATCGGTGCTCCCACAATCGAAGCGGAAGCAGTGGCTGATGTTACTCCGGGAATAATTTCCACATCTATATCGGAATTTCCTGCTGTTTCAAGCATAATTCCTGCCATTCCATATATTCCTGCATCTCCTGAACTGATTAATGCAACAATATTTCCCTCTTGTGCCAGTCTTAATGTTTCCTCACATCTTTCAATCTCTTTTTTCATTGCAGACTTTATTGTCTGTTTATTCGGAAAAAGATTTTCCACAAGAGAGATATATGTTTTATGTCCTATCAATATATCAGAATTTTCCATAGCTTTGTAAGCTCTGAAAGTCATATTATCCTTATTTCCCGGTCCTATTCCGACAACATAAATTTTTCCTTTTTTATCCATTAACTTTTTCTGTCCTTTCTTCAAAAATAGAGATTGTTATTCCCTCATATTTTAATTTTTCAGCCAAAAATTTTCCTGCTCTTCCGCTTCCGAGAAAAGCACAAGGGGCTGATACAGCTCCCACTCCCAGATTTTTTTTCACAAAATCAGATTGCTGAAAATTTTTTTCTATCTTTTTTATTTCATCTCTTGCAATTACAGCCAAATCTTTTTTAAAAAACTCTGCTGTTTTCAAAATTCCTTGTTCGTCGGATTTTATATCCACAGTTGCAAATATTCTTATACTTTCTTCACAAAGATTATATTTTTCAAAAGCATCTTTCACAGCAGAAATAATTTCGCAGCTTTCTTTTCCTTTTCTGCAGCCTATTCCCACAACAATATTTTGCGGTATAATCTTTGATATCTCAATATTTTTTTTGTTTGAAATAACTATCACACCTTGAGGATTTTCACTGTTTATATTTTCCGGAATTTTCAGCTCCACATTTTTTCCTGCAACTATAAGACTTGTTACTTTTTTGGCACTTTCAAGACTTTCAAGTTTACCCTGTATTTTTACAGCTATTGTATCTACAGCTGTTTTTCCGGATACATCGGAAGCTGTTGAGATAACAGGAACAGCTCCAATTATTTTTCCCAAAACTTCAGCCGCTTTGTTTGCTCCTCCAAGATGCCCTGAAAGAAGAGATACTATAAAATTTCCTTCTTCATCCATACTGACCACTGCAGGATCAATATCTTTTGTTTTTATAAACGGAGCTATTGTACGAACTGCAATTCCTGCTGCTGTTATAAAAAGAAAAGTATCATATTTTTTCATTTTCAAGAGAAAACCATAAAAATTTTGAAGTTTTCCTTCAATTAAAAAAACTCCTTCTCGTAAAAACTTTTCTGTTGTAAAAATATCACACACATAATTTTCTTTAATGCTTTTTTTTATTTTTAAAGCTTTTGACACTCCCTTTTCTGTTACAGCTATAATTCCCAGTTTCATAATTAATCCTTTTTTATTCCCTCTCTGTATTCATGGGTAAAATATTTGTCATACAATTTTGATTTTGAATATTTATTCCCGAGAAAATCTCCCACAAGTATTTGAGCAGTTTTTGTTATTTTTTCCTCTTTTACTTTTTGGCTTATATTCTCAAGTGTACCTGTTACAATTTTTTCATCTGCCCAAGAAGCTCTCTGTACCACAGCAATAGGAGTAGTTTTTTCGTAATGTTTCAAAAGCTTTTCCACAACTTCTTCTATCATCTGAACGGAAAGAAATATTGCCATAGAAGCTCTGTGCGAAGCAAGACTTTCAAGTTTTTCTTTTTCCGGAACAGGAGTTCTCCCTTCCATTCTTGTACAGATTACAGTTTGACTTACATCAGGAAGAGTAAACTCTTTTTTAAGAGCTGCCGCTGCTGCAAGGAATGAACTTACTCCGGGAACAACTTCATACTCTATTTCATGCTCATCTAAAATATCCATCTGTTCTCTGTGAGCTCCGAAAATTGCAGGGTCGCCTGTATGAACTCTCGCAACTTTTTTATTATTTTTTACAGCAGTTATCATAATGTTCATAACTTCTTCAAGATTAAGAACAGCACTGTTATATATTTCTGCTCCATTTTTATGACAATCTATTACTTCTTTCGGAACAAGAGAACCTGCATATATTATTACATCTGCTTCTTTTATAATTCTCTGTCCTTTCACTGTAATAAGTTCCGGGTCGCCCGGTCCCGCTCCTATGAAATATACTTTTTCCATTTTTCCACTCCTCCTTTTTTAAGAATTATTGTAGAAAAATATGGTATATTTTCTTCATCTGCTTCATCCAGATTAAAATATATTTTCTGTTTTTCTTTTCCTGATTCCGAAACCATAAAAATATTATTCATAAGTCCCATTTTTTTCAAAACCTCTTTCAGCTCTTTAAATTTCAGTGCCGCTTTCATAAAAACAATATTGTCTGCACTTTTTATTTCCTTTTCAATATCACAATTTTTATGAAGAGGAACAACCTTTAAAGTTTCATTTCCCATTACAAGAGGAAGATTAAATCTCGAAGTTATATCGGCAAAAGAAGATATCCCTGCTATCGTTATCACCTCATGCACGTCTGAAATATTTTCAAGAAGATACACATAAGTACTGAATGTCATAGGATCACCTATTGTTAAAAATCCTACATTTTTTCCCATGCCAAGATATTTTTCCACAACAGCTCCGTTTCTCATTCTCTCTTCCTGTCTTCTTTTTATATCCGGATTCATGGAAAATTCCATATTTATTATCTTGCTTTCCGGCTTCAGATAATCTTTTGCTATTGAATATGCTGTGCTTTCAAAATCTCTCCCTGCATCCGGAACAATTACAATATCCAGTTCTTTCAAAGCTTTTACAGCTTTAAGTGTTATCATTTCCGGATCGCCCACACCTATTCCTATTCCATAAAATTTACTCATAAAATTTATCTTCTCCTTTTTCTCCGCTTATGATGTAAATAGGATTTTCACCGTACATCATTGTATATCCGCCGATTTTTTTCCCTCGGGACACAGATATATTTACAATTTCTGCATTCTTTATTTTGTATTTTTCAAAAATATTTTGCACTTTTGAAAGAGTTTCCAAAGCAATTGCATTTATGACAATAATACTTTTTTCATCTCCGTATTTTATAAAATATTTTATTATCTCTTCAAGATTTCCTCCCGAACCTCCCACAAACATTCTGTCAAATTTTTTGATACTCAAGTCATCAGGAGCTGTACCGTGTATTATTTCCAAATTTTTTATACCAAATTTTTCGATGTTCTGTTTTATAAGCTCCACAGCTTCAAATTTTCTTTCCACAGCGAACACTTTTCCTTTTTTTAAATATGTAGCCGCTTCTATTCCCACAGAGCCTGTTCCTGCTCCCACATCAATAAGAACAGAATCTTCAAAAAGATTAAGCTTTGCCACAGATACAGCTCTCACTTCTTGTTTTGTCATGGGAACTTCCCCTCTTATAAAATCTTTGTCAGCTATATGTCCCATTATTTCTCCTTTTTAACAATAAGCACATTCATTTTATACTCTCTGTTATATTCTTCATAATCCTTGGCATAGAACTCTGTTATTACTTCATCTGAATAAGACAGTCTTTCACCGCATATAAGCTTTGCATAAGGAAAATTATTTTTCATCAAAATCCTTCCTATTATATATGGAGAATTTTCATTATCTGTAAGAAGCACTATCCCTGCTCTGCTCTCAGCATAAACCTTTGGAATATCAAGCTCTCTTCCGTGTACACTGTAAAGATTATAATTTTCCCAAGTTTCTCCAAGCTTTGCAAAAAGATACTGAAAAGATGATATTCCCGGTACTGTGTTAAAAACTCTGCTGTCAATATTCTTTTTAAGATAATTTAAAAGACTGTAAAATCCTGTATCTCCTGAAACAATTACAGTAATCTCTCTATCCTTATTTTCAGAAATAAATTTTATCATTTCAGGAAGTTTTTTTAAAATATATTTTTCCTGACTTTCTGAAAGAAAAGAGGAAATATCTTCAATATGTCTTTCTCCTCCTATTATAATTTCAGCAGATTTGATACATTTTATTCCCGCACCTGTGAGATAGTCTGTATTCCCTGTTCCAAGTCCCACAACATTAATTTTTTTCATATTTAACCTCTTTTTTCAAATCTTCAGCCAGTTCGTAAAATTCTCTGCTGTGTCCCAGTTCCTCTCCGCCGAAAGAAAACAGCAGAACTTCACATTTTAAATCTTCACATTTTGTATATTCCACACATTTTTTTGCTGCTTTTTCTGCTATCATCTGAAATACTTTTTTTTCTGTTACATACTCACAAGCTTCTTCCACTGTATTCGAATTTAAAATTTTAAAAATATTTTCAGATTTTTCTCCTGCAAGAAAAGCATTTGCTCCGAAAATTTCCATACGGCAGTCTGCTGTTCTGCTGTGAGTATTGTATATTCCTCCTGCAAGCTTTACAGCCTTGCCGATATGTCCAACAAGAATTATTCTTTTAAATCCCAGCTCTGCTGCACATTCAAACATAAATCCCACATAATTGCTCATAAGAATAACTCTTTCTGTATCAAGTCCCATTTTTTCACAATATTTTTTCCCATGATTTCCGAAAGCAAAAACAACCCAGTCGCTTCCTTTATTTTCTTTCAATACTTTCAGCTCTGTAAAAAGAGATTGTTTCAAAGCTTCTTCACTCATAGGATTTAATATCCCTGTTGACCCAAGAATTGAAAGCCCTCCGACTATTCCCAATTTTTCATTGAAAGTTTTTTTGGCTTTTTCTCTTCCTTGAGGTATATATATTATAATTTCAAACTTAATATCTCTGTCTTTAATATTTTCAGCAATTTCTTTTACGCTGTTTTCTATCATTTTAAGAGGTCCCGGATTTACAGCTGATTTTCCGACAGAACATTGAAGTCCTTTTTTCGTAGAAATTCCTACTCCTCTTCCTCCATAAACCAAAATATTATTAAAATAATATCCTCTCTTTATTTCAGGAAAATTTTTTACAATTTTTACTTTCACACAAATATCAATTCCGTTTGTAACATCAGGGTCATCCCCTGAATATTTTTCCACAACAGCTGTACAAAAATTTTTTCTTTTTCTGATTTTTTTTATGGGAATTTCTAAAATCTCTCCATTCAATGCTTCAATCTCAGTCATTTTAATTTCTTGATTTTCAATAAGAGATATAAGAGCTGCTTTTACACAGGCTGACACACAACTTCCTGTTGTATATCCTGATTTTAAAATTTTCATTTAAAATCCCTCTCTCTTATATATCTGATATAAAATTCCATGAAGAATAGCAACAGTTACAGTGCTTCCTCCTTTTCTTCCCTCAACGGTAATATAAGGAATGCCTGTATTTTTAAAAACTTCTTTTGAATCGGCAGCTCCCACAAATCCCACAGGTGCTCCAACAACAAGAGATGGTTTTTCGATTTCTTTATTTTCAATCATCTCTTTCAGTTTATAAAGAGCTGTGGGAGCATTTCCAATAAGAAAAATTTTGGTTTCTTTGTCTTTCCCTGCTTTTTCCATTCCGATTATAGACCTTGTTACTCCTCTTAATTTTGCTTCTTTGGCTGTTTCTTCATCGCCGACAAGACAATAAGGTACACAGTTAAATTTTTTCAAAATATTTTTGTTTAAACCGTTTACTATCATATTTGTATCACAATAAATTCTGCATCCGCTTTTCAAAGCTCTTTTCCCAGCTTCAACAGGGCTGTTTAAAAACTTTAAAAGATCTGCATATTCAAAATCCGCTGTTGTGTGAATAACTCTTTTTACAACAGGAAGCTCTTCCTCCGAAAATTTTTCAGCTCTGTTTCCCAATTCTTCTGTTATAATTTCAAAACTTCTTTTTTCAATATATTCAGGGATTTTTATATAATCATTATTTTTGTCTTTATTCATTTTTTGCTCCTTATATTTTACAGCTTTTTCCAAAAGATTAAAAATTATTTCTGTACTTCCTCTGAAATAAAGATGAGGATATCCACATAAAAGATTTTTTGAATGAACTCCACATTCCCATTTTCTTCCGTCAGGTTTTTCTATTTTAAAAACTCTCTCCTTTGTATTCAAATTTTCATTTTTTAATTTTGAATAATGAAATTCATGTCCTTTTCCATGAAATCCTTTATATTCTACATTAATATATCCAAATCTTTTTATATTAAGTCTGCCTGTCATTTCAATTTCATCATCTGTAAGACCTATAAATCTGTATTCTTTTCCTACTGTGTCTGTAAGAGATTTTGAAAGATAAATATATCCGCCGCACTCTCCGTAAATAACTCCGTTTTTGTTATAAAATTCCTGTATTGATTTTTTCATAGAAATATTTTCTGAAAGTTCACAAGCATAATTTTCGGGATATCCACCGCCAAAATACAACATATGAATATTTTCCGGAATTTTTTTATCGCAAACAGGAGAAAAATATTTCAACTCTGCTCCCAGTTCCTGTAAAAATTCAAGATTATCATTATAATAAAATGAAAAAGCTTCATCTTTTGCAATCCCTATTTTTATTCCCGAATATTTTCCCTTCAGATTATCTGAAATATTATTTTCTGTTTTTGTTTGTTTTTTCACTTCTACAAATTCAATACTTTTATAAATCCTATCAATATCAACAGTTTTTTGTATTTCTTTTTTCAGCTTTTCTGTTTTTTCTTTAAGATTTTTTATCTCATCGGCTTGAATAAGTCCCAAATGTCTGCTCGAAATTTCTATATCTTTAAATTTCGGCAGATAACCAAAACATTCTATATTACAGTATTTTTCTACAGCTTCTTTTAAAATATTGTAAGTTTTTTCACTTGAAACTCTGTTTATTATCACACCAATAATATTTACTCTTCTGTCAAAATTCTGATACCCCATTATCTGTGCTGCTATGCTTGTACTTTTTCCTGTTCCGTCAACCACAAGTATTACAGGAAGATTTAAAATTCTGCTGATATGTGCCGAACTTCCGTTATCAAGAGAATTGCTCATTCCGTCATAAAGTCCCATTACTCCCTCAACAATTAAAACAGAATTTTTTTGGCTTTTTTCAGCAAAAATTTTTTTTATTCCCTCTTCCCCCATAAGAAAATAATCTAAATTATAACTTTTATTTCCCGTTACATATTCATGAAATTTTCCGTCGATGTAATCAGGACCTGCTTTGAAAGGCATAACATTATCAAAACAACTCATAAGCCCCATTGACAATGTGGTTTTTCCTGTTCCACTGTTTGTTCCTCCCAAAAGAAATCCTTTCATTTCAATACCTCTTTCATTGCAGAAATTACTTTTTTATTTTTCTCTCTGTCCTTTATTGCCAGTCTTATATAATATTCATTTAAAAATTTAAAATTTGAAGCATTTCTTACAAGAATATTTTTTTCTTCCATTTTATTTTTAAAATCTTCCGATTTTATATTTTTTAATTTTATGAGAATAAAATTTGTTTCAGTGTTATATACTTTCAGTTTTTCTTTCGTTTCAAATTCTTTCAGAGAATTTGTAAACCAGATTCTTTCTTCATCTATCCATTTCTCAGTTTGTGAAATATATTTTTTATCTTTCAAAATAACTTTCCCTGCAAGGTCTGCAAAACCATTTATGCTCCAAGGCTCTCTTATTTCGTTTATTTTCTCTGTTATTTTTTTATCAAAACATATTCCATATCCCAGTCTTAATCCCGGAAGTGCAAAAAATTTTGTTAAAGCTCTTAAAATAAAAATATTTTCAGAACAGAATTCTGCTGCACTTTTTTCCTGCCATTCTGAAATAAATTCTATAAAACATTCGTCCAAAAACAATTTTGTCCCTGATTTTATAAGTTCTAAATTTATTTCATTTATTATTTCTTTTGAAATAAAATTCCCTGTAGGATTATTTGGATTGCATATAACTGCAAGATTATAATTTTTTGCTGTTTCAATAAATCTGTCTTTATCCAGAATAAAATCTTCTTTTTCTTTCAGCTCAAAATAATCTATCTCTGCTCCTGCATTTTTCAAAGCTCTTTCATATTCAGCAAAAGTTGGAGAAACTATTAAAACTTTTTTAGGATTCAAAGCTTTTGCAAAAAGAAAAAGCACTTCTGTTGCTCCGTTTCCCACAATAATATTTTCAGAATTTATATCATTATAGTTTCCTATGCTCTTTCTAAGCTCCACATAATTTATATCGGGATATCTTTCCAAAATAAAAAAATTTTCAGACACTGCTTTTTTTAAAGTTTCCGGAACACCTAAGGGATTAATGTTTGAACTGTAATCAAGTATCCCCTCTTTTCCCTCTCTCTGAAGTTTATATATATTTCCGCCGTGTAAATCCATTATTTCCCCTTTCTTACAAATTTACTAAATAAAATTATTTATTACTAATTCAAGAATAGAAAAAAAACTCAAACCTGTAAAACAAGTTTCTCCTTGAACATTTTCTCC
>UQXM01000016.1 GCA_900545035.1 uncultured Fusobacterium sp.
AGGAAAATCAAGATACTTATAATTAAATTTTTCCACATTGTTTACCATATCCGTACCTTTTAAAATTTTTAAAAATCCAAGTTGTATCATTTCACAACCTGTATCATAGACATAATCAAAAGATTTTCCGAAAGATTCATAATCTTCATAAGGAAGCCCTGCTATTAAATCCAGGTGCAGATGAATATTTTTATTTATAAATTTTACATTGTGAGAAAGTTTATCCAAAATATTTGTCCTTTTTATGCTCGCCATACTTTTTTCATTTATTGTCTGAACACCTATTTCAAATTGAAAAAATTTTCTTGGCACTTTTTTCAAAAACTCCAAAACTTCATCATCAAAAATATTTGCATTTATCTCAAAATGAAAAGTTATATCTTCTCTGTAATTATCCAAAAGAAATTTCCATATGTCAAGATATCTTTCCTTTTTCAGATTAAAAGTCCTGTCTACAAATTTTACAAGTCTTGTCCCTTTATCAATAAATTTTTTCAAATCTGTTTTTGTTCTCTCAAGAGAAAAATATCTCACAGTTTTGTCTATTGAAGACATACAATAAGAACAGCTGAAAGGACACCCTCTCGATGATTCATAATATACAATTTTATGAATATCTTTCAATTCTTCCTCTGTATAAGGAAACGGAATTATATCAAGGTTTTCTATCAGTTCTTCCAAACCGTTGAAACAAACTTTTCCATTTTTTCTGTAATACATTCCTTTCACATCATGGATATTTTTTGTAAGATAATTTAAAAGAATTTTTTCTCCTTCTCCGATTATTATTCCATCAATTTCAGAATTTTCATTCATAATTTCGAGAGGATTGTAACTTACTTCAGGACCTCCCAAAATCATTTTTGTATTGGGAAGCACTTTTCTAAGCTCCTTTGTCATTTTAAAAACTATCTCTTTATTCCAAATATATGTTGAGAAAAAAAGTTTCTCAGGTTCTTTTTCTGCAATATCTCTTATTATTTTTAAAAGATTATTGTTAATATTGCTCTCATATATCTCTATTTTTTCACAGCTCTCTTTTTCCACAAACTTTTTCAGATATCTCACTGCAAGATTTGTATGAACATATTTGCTGTTAATTGCCACAAGGATATTCTTACTCATAAATTTCACCTTTTTATTTTCTTTAAACTTTATTTTTTTCTGTTATTTCTCTGAAATTCCAGATGTTCTGCATATGTTCTGCTGAAATAATGATATCCGTCCCCTTTTGCCACAAAAAACAAATAATCTGTATCAGCAGGATTATAAGCTGCCTCCACTGATTTTATATCAGGATTTGCAATGGGTGCAGGAGGAAGCCCTTTATATTTGTATGTATTATACGGAGACTCCACAGCCAAATCCTTATAGTAAATTCTTCTTTTAGCATAGCCGAACACATAATTTACAGTTGCATCTGATGAAAGTGTCATTCCTTTTCTCATTCTGTTATAAAAAGCAGAAGCAATTACAGGTTTTTCATCAGACTTTACTGCTTCTTTTTCTATTATAGATGCCATTATCAGCTTTTTATAAAATTCTTCTTTATCAGGATATTTTTCAGGAGGAAATTTTTTTAAAAATTCTCCCAATATCGTTTTTATAATCTCTCTTTCTTTAAAATATTCTGAAAAATTATATGTTTCAGGATAGAAATATCCCTCAAAATTTCCATTCGGCACAGGATACGGAAAATCTTTTACATTATTAAGCTCTTCATAAAATTTTTCTTTGCTTATTTTTCCCTCTGCTGCCAGTTTATCCGCAATCTGCTCCAATAAATATCCTTCAGGAATTGTAAATCGGTAAAGCTTTTCTTTTCCGCTTTCCAAAAGTTCTACAAGGGTTATTATAGAATACTCTCCTTTTAATTCATAATATCCCGCCTTTATATTTTTTCCCTGATTTTTAAATTTCAGATATAATTTAAACAAAAATTCTTCTGATACAGGAAGTTCTTTCAAAGATTTTGAAATACTCTGTCCCTTTTTTATTTCTACAATTTGATTGTATTCTGTTTTATGATTTAACTGAAAAATAATTAAAGCTGACACAAACACTGCCATTGCTGCAAGAATTTTCAGAACTTTTTTCATTTTTTCCTCCGTATATGCTAAAAACTGCCCTGCACAATAGCTTCCTATTAAATTGCGGGCAGTTGTTTTTTAATTAATTTTCCTGTTTCTTATTTTCTTTTTTTCTTGTTTTTGGTTTGTCAGAAGATTTTTTCTCCTCTGATTTTTTAGATTTTTCATTTTTACTTTTTTCTGATTTAGACTTTCTTGAAATCTTTTCTTTTATTTCTCCGGGCATTCCTGTACTTTTTGAGTTTCCTCTGTCTTTCGCTTTTTCAACAAGAGGTTTTCTTCCTTTTCTTACTTTTTTGAAAATATCAATAATAACTTCTGCTTCTGCGAAAGGTACATTCATAAATGAGAAGTTTTCATATACTTCCACACCTTTTATTTTTGAGCTGTCAATATTCGATTCTTTTACTATAAATTCAACCAATTTTTTCGGAGTTATTTTGTCAACTCTTCCAAGAGCTATGAAAAGTCTTGTTTTTCCTGTATGGTCAACTGTAGCCTCTTCTATCTCATTATAATTTGATGTATCAAGCACATCTTCATAAGCACTTTTCAACAATGAAGCAACTATTTCTTCAGGATTTCCCTCTTTCAGAAGATCTTTTGCCATATCAACAAAACCGTTTAAATCTCCCTCTTGCAGAATATTTTTAATATTTTCTATTATTCTGTGTTTTCTTGAAAGAATAACATCTTTTATTTCCGGCAATTTTTCTTTTCTGATGTCTGTTTTTGTAATTCTCTTTATTTGAAGAAGCTTTTTATATTCAGACGGTGTCATAAATGTTATGGCTGTTCCCTCTTTTCCTGCTCTTCCGGTTCTTCCTATTCTGTGAACATAGCTTTCAGCTTCTTGTGGAATTGCATAGTTTACAACATGAGTCAGATCATTTACATCTATTCCTCTTGCTGCCACATCTGTTGCCACAAGAATATTCAATTTTCTTGCTTTAAATCTGTTCAGAGTAACTTCTCTGTGATTTTGTGTAATATCCCCATGAAGTTCTCCTGCGTCATATCCTCTGTCATTAAGTTTTCCTGCCAGTTCATTTACATCATTCTTAGTTCTGCAGAAAACTATTCCGTAAAAATCAGGCTCTAAATCTATAATTCTGCAAAGAGCTTCAAATTTATCTTTTTGTTTAACTTCAAAATATATTTGATCTGTAAGATTTGTAGTCAGCTCTTTTGCTTCAACTTTTAAAATTTCATAATCTTTTCTCATATGGTTTTCAGCAATTTTTAAAATTTCTTTAGGCATAGTGGCAGAGAAGAAAAGCATTCTCTTGTCTTTATTTGTACTTTCAAGAATTTTTTCAATATCTTCAACAAATCCCATATTAAGCATTTCATCTGCTTCGTCCAAAATAAAATATTCAAGTTTATCAAGCTTTAATACTTTTCTATCTATTAGATCCTGAACTCTTCCCGGAGTTCCGACAACAATATCAACACCTTTTTTTAATTGTCTTATCTGCTGTTCTATTGACTGTCCCCCATAAACAGGAACTATTTTCAATTTTCTTCCGCTAGCAAAAGAGTTTATTTCTTCAGCTACTTGAATTGCAAGTTCTCTTGTAGGAGCAAGAATAATTGCTCTCACATTTCCGTTGCTCTTATCTATCATTTCAAGTATAGGCAGACCAAAAGCTGCTGTTTTTCCTGTTCCTGTCTGTGCCTGACCTACAACATCTTTTTCTCCCTTTAATAATACAGGTATTGTTAAAGCCTGTATCGGACTTGGTTCTTCAAACCCCTTTTTTGCAAGAGCTTTTATTGTTTTTTCACTTAAACCAAGTGCGGCAAATCCTTCTAATTTATTAACCATTACTCACATCCTTATTTCAATATTATTCATTATATTTCATAATTTTTATTTCTCAATTTATTTACTATAACCTAATAATTATAGCACAGATTTTGAAAAAAGTATATTCTTTTTCTGAACAGATAAAAATTTTGTTTATTTTCTTATCATTTTTCTCCTATTTATACAGGAGCAGAACGATTAATAAAAATTATTTATTTTCAAAAGAAAAACAGATGAACGGTTCATCTGTTTTTACAAACAATTATTTTTTCAAAAGTCCAATCCCATCTCCAAAAGGAAGAAGAACAAATTTTTCTCCAAATTCTTCATAAAGCCAAGTTATAAATTCATCAAGTTTTCTTACAATAGTTTTAAATCTTTTTGGATATTCTTTATACAAATATCCTCTGAACATAATATTATCAATAAAGATTATTCCGTCCTTTTTCAGCAGTTTATAAGAGTCATCAAAAAATTCTCTGTAATGTCCTTTTGAAGCATCGATAAATACAAAATCAAATTCTTCATTCAATTTTTTAATTTCCTCTCCGGCATCTCCCAAAATAGTTCTTACATTATCAAGTCCTGCTTTTTCAAAATTAATATTTGCTTCTCTGTATCTTTCTTCATCAATTTCGATTGTTGTAAGTTTTCCTCCATACTTCTGAGCAGCCCTTGCCATAAGTATTCCTGAATAACCTATTGCTGTTCCCACTTCCAAAATATTTTGGCTTTTATTCATATCAACCATAAATTTAAGATATTCCGCTACTTCTTTTGTAACAATAGGTACATTATTTTCAGCTGCATATTTTTCCAATTCAAGAATAAGTTCATCTTTCTCTTTTATTTTTCCTGTAACATATCCGTTGGCTTCTTTTAATTCTTCAAGCATTATTTCTGTTCCCCTTTTTTTCTGAATTTCATTATATAAAAATTATCCAGTATTTCTTCTTTATAATTTATGCAAAATCCTCCGAATTCATCAAAATCTCCACATACATTTTCAGGAATTTCAAATTTTGCAAGTTCAAACTCAGGATTTTTTTCTAAAAATTTTCTCACATTTTCAGTATTTTCTTCTGATGTTATGGTACATGTACTGTACACCAGCTCTCCGTCATCTTTTAAAATATGTGAAGCTGATTCTAAAATTTCATATTGAAGTTTTGCAAGTTCTTCTATATTTTCCGCTCCTTTACTGTAAAGAATTTCAGGTTTTTTTCTGATTACTCCATATCCGCTGCAAGGTGCATCAACTAATATTTTATCAAACTTTTTCCCCTGCTCTTTCAGTTTTCTTGCATCCATTTTCACGGCTCTTACTATATCTATTCCCATTTTTTCACAGTTTTCCTCAATAAGTTTTATCTTGTGAGGATACACATCAAGAGCCATTATCTCACCTTGGTTTTCCATAAATTCTGCCATAAGAACTGTTTTGCTTCCGGGAGCCGCACAAGTATCAAGAGCTGTTTCTCCGGCTTTCGGATTTAAAACTTTCACAGCAAGATAAGATGCTCCGTCCTGAGCAATTATTTTTCCTTTTTTAAATTCATCTGTATATAAAACTGTTCCTGAATCAAGATAGTAAACGGAATCCACTTTTTTGATAATTTTTATATCCATTTTTTTCAAAAGATTTTCAAATTTTGTTTCGCTGTAATTAAGTTTATTTACTCTGACAGCCATATAAGGTATCTTTTTCAAAGATTTTAAAACATCTTCCGCTGCACTGCCGTAGTCTTTTTTTACTTTCCCATAAAACCATTCGGGATATGAATAAAGTATATCAAATCTTTCTGATTTTCTAAGCTCTGCAATTTCTTCATCTTTTTCTCTGTCATAGCTTCTAAGCACTCCGTTTACAAATTTTCCCACAGGAACACTGAATTTTTTTTTAGCAAGTTCCGTTGCTTCCCATACAACACCTCTTGCATCACTTTTCATAAAAGTTATCTGATAAATTGAAATTCTAAGAAGATTTCTCAGCCAATCTTTCTTTATCTCTTTTGTTCTTTTGCTGATCATCTCATCTATAAATATCTTATTTCTTATAACTCCGTAAAAAACTTCTGTAATAAAACCTCTCTCTTTTTTATCCAGTCTGTTTTCTTTAAAATAATCGTTAAGAGCTATATTGGAATATTTTCCGTTGTCAACTTCTGTAATAAGTGAAATTACTCTCTGTTTTATATTCAAAATTCTCTCCTTTTTGCATTTAATTTTATTTTCTGATTATCATTATACAATATATTCCCCATAATTTAAAGTTATAATTTTTATTGACAGTTTCAAAAAATTGTGATATTTTTATATTAGCAATCAAAGATTGTGAGTGCTAAATTTTAAGGAGGAAACTTTTAAAATGAGAAGACAAACAGAAAACTTTCAAGCTGAAACTAAAGAACTTTTAAATTTAATGGTTCACTCTATCTATACAAACAAAGAGATATTTTTAAGAGAGCTTATTTCAAACGCCAGTGATGCTATCGACAAATTAAAATTCAAAGCTCTTACTGATACAGAACTTTTGAAAGACGGAAGTGATTTCAAAATTACTTTGTCAGCTGACAAGGACAACAAAGTTTTAACAATCTGCGACAATGGTATTGGAATGACTTTTGAAGAAGTAAATAAAAATATCGGTACTATTGCAAAATCAGGTTCAAAAGCTTTCATTGAAAAATTTAAAGAAGCAAAAGAAAATTCCGATATTGATATAATCGGACAATTCGGTGTGGGATTTTATTCAGCATTTATGGTTGCTGATAATATCACAATTCTTACAAAATCTCCTGCAAGCGATTTAACTGTTAAATGGTCATCAAACGGAGACGGTTCATACAATATTGAAGAGATTGAAAACAGTGATGATTTAAAAAGAGGTACAAAAATTATTCTTCATCTGAAAGATGATGAAACAGAATTTTTGGAAGATTACAGAATTTCATCTCTTGTAAAAAAACATTCAAATTCAATAAAATATCCTATTTTCCTAAAAGAAGAAAGACTTAATGATGAAAAACCTATCTGGAAAATGGATAAAAAAGATGTAACAGACGAACAATACAATGAATTTTATAAAAATACTTTCTATGATTTTGAAGATCCGCTTCTTCATTTTCATTTCAAAGTGCAAGGTTCTCTTGAATATACAGCTCTTATTTATGTACCAAAAAGAACACCTATGGATTTTTATACAAGAGATTACAAAAGAGGACTTCAGCTGTACTGCAAAAATGTATTCATAATGGATAAAGCCGAAAATCTTATTCCTGAATACTTTAGTTTTATGAAAGGTGTAGTTGACACAGACGAACTTTCACTGAACATTTCCAGAGAAATTTTACAGCAAAACACAGAACTTGATAAAATTGCAAAAAATATCGAAAAGAAAATTTCTTCCGAACTTCAAAATCTTTTGAAAAATGATAGAGAAAAATACATCACTCTTTGGGAAGCTTTTGGAAGAAGCATAAAATTCGGAGTACAGGATTTATACGGAATATACAAAGACAAACTGAAAGACCTGCTGATATTTAAATCTTCTTTTGAGGACAAATATGTTACTCTTAAAGAGTATGTTGAAAGAATGAAAGAGGAGCAGAAAGAAATACTTTATGTTTCCGGAGAAAATATAGATGTATTAAAATCTCTTCCAAAAATGAAAGTGTTAAAAGAAAAAGGACTTGAAGTATTATTCCTGACTGACAGAATTGATGAATTTACAATCAAAACTCTTGCAGAATACGAAGGAAAACAGTTTAAATCAATTAACGATTCTGATTTTGATATGGATGATGAAGAATCTAAAAAAGAAAAAGAAAATTTAGCAAAAGAAAACAAACCTCTTCTTGAAAAAATCAAAAATCTTTTGGGAGATAAAGTTGCAGAAGTAAGACTTAACAATAATCTTGGAAACGGAGCTGCCGGACTTGCTTCCAAAGGTGAGGTTTCTCTTGAAATGGAAAAAACTCTTTCTCAGATTCCGGGAAACGAAAATATAAAAGCTGAAAAAATTCTTGAACTTAATCCAAATCACCCTGTATTTGAAAAAATTAAAAATACAGAAGATGAAGATACTTTAAAAGATTTAATGTATATTTTATATAATCAATCTTTATTAATTGAAGGATTTACCATTGAAAATCCTGTGGAATTTGCAGAAAAAATAAGTAAAGTTCTTGCAAAATAATTAAATTATAATTTTATTCTTTATATACAAAAAGGGAGCTGAATATTTCAGCTCCGCTTTTTTTATTTTGTATATCTGTTTTTTAATTTTTTAAGAAGCTCTTCGTCTACTTCTATACTGTCATCATGGTACAATCTTGGAATAATTCTTTCCATAGGCACAATACCTATTGACATCGCTATTCCTTCAGGAAGAGACATTCTGAAAGTTTTCAGATATTTAAGCATTTTATCAACATCTTCTTCCGGAAGACTTAATATAAATATACAGTCTGTTCCCGGCCATATAGTAGAATTTTTATGTTTAAGCTTTTCACTCCATACTGTTTCCACTTTTTTTTGAACAGCATAATAATAAAATCTTATCTCTTCAAAAAATTCTTCCAATCTTGATTTCTGAGCTTCATTGATATAAACCAACATTAATTTAAAATTTGAAAACTCTTGTTTCATAGCAGCTTCCCCCTTTTTCAAATACACTTTGATGTAATTATATTATACTACATTAATCTTCTTTTTTCATCTTTTTAGGTAATTTTGCTATAAGTTTTCCAAAAATCTTTTTAACGAATCTTAAAATAGCATTATTCATATCTTCTACAAGAGTATAGAAAATAGGGATTACAACCAATGTCAGAAGTGTTGAGAATGAAAGTCCGAACATTGTTGTAATTGCCATACCTCTGTAAATCTCAGAACCTTCTCCCATTCCCATAGCAAGAGGCAGCATACCGAATACTGTTGTTGCTGTTGTCATAAGTATAGGTCTAAGTCTTGTTCTGCATGATTCAATTACAGCTTCTTCTCTTTCACTTCCTCTTACTCTTGTCATTTGAATAAAGTCAATAAGAACAATGGCGTTATTAACAACTATTCCCGCAAGCATTATAACCCCAATCATAACCATTACATCTATCGGCTGATTTGTAACAAGAAGTCCTATTACAACTCCGATAAGTGCAAGAGGAATAGATCCTATAATAATTACAGGGAATACAAAGTTTTCAAACTGAGAAGCCAGTAGTGCGTAAATCAAGAATATTGATATTGCAAGAGCTGCTCCCAATTGAGAAGAAGCATCTTGTAAGTTTTCAGAATCTCCTCCCCATTTGTATGAAACTGAACTTGGCGGATCTTGCTCTTCAAATGCTTTCAGCATTTCAGACTGAATCTTTTTAAGTCCCACTCCTGCATCGTTTGCTGATACTGTAACACTATAAATTCTGTCTGTTTTATTAATTTCCGGAGATCCCTCTGCCATCTCTATTGTAGCAAGGTCAGAAAGTTTTACAAACTGTCCTTCTCCGATTTTTATGTTAAGATTAGACATATCATTTATATCTTTTCTCTTATTTTTAGGAAGTCTTACCAAAATATCAATCTCTTCTGTTCCTGTTTTAACTGTCAGAGTATCTCCTCTGTCCCCTCCAAGAACGAAGTAACTGATTGTTTGTCCCACTTCCACAGGATTTATTCCATAGCTTCTTATTTTTTCTCTGTTAAGAACTACTCTTGCTTCTTCGTTTCCGGCATCAACTGTTGATGTAACGTCAACTGCTCCGGGATATTTTATCATGTGTGCCATTACTTGTTTTCCAATTACTTTTAATTCATCAAGATTTGGTCCTACTATATCAAACTCAACATCTCTCTGAGGAGAACTCATTTGGAAATCTTCAGAAAGATTTGGTCTTATTCCCGGAAGTTTATTGATTGCAGGTCTTACTTGGTCAATAACTTCAAACACTGATGTATCTCTGGTATCTTTTTTACCGATTTCAACGTTTACTGCAACAGTATCATTTTTTATCAATGAGAAATATGTTTGTGTATAAGGATTTGCTTTTACAATTTCTTCTATCTGTTTAGCTATACCTTCTGCTTTTTCAATATCCACACCTTTTCCAAGTTCTGCAACCACTGAATATCTACCTTGGTCCTGCTTAGGCATAAACTCAACTCTTAAAAATCTTCCAAGACCAAATATTACAAGTATAAATAATACAATTGGAGCTAACATTACTTTCACTCTGTGTTTAACTGCCCATTTAATTACCACAAGATATTTTGCTTTCAATCCGCCGAATATTTTTCCCTCTTTTGTAATATTCTGTTTATTTGAAAGGAATCTGCTGGCAACCATAGGCATTAGTGTTACTGATACTATAACAGCTGCAAGGTTAGAGAAGATAATTGAGAATGACAAATCTCTGAATATCTCTCTGGCAATTCCCGGAATGAACAATACAGGAATAAATACAACCATTGTTGTCAGTGATGAAGCTATAACTGACATTGTAACCTCTGTTGTACCGTCATCTGCCGCTGCCATAACAGGAGATTTTAATTCTGTCATATGTCTGTAAATATTATCTATAACAACAACCGAGTTATCTGTAAGCATTCCCACTCCAAGAGAAAGTCCCATAAGTGAAATCAAGTTCAAACTTGTTCCGTTCATTGCAAGGAATGCAAATGTAAACATTATTGATACAGGAAGTGCTATTGAAATAAGCAGAGTTGCTCTTATATTTTTCAAGAACAACAAAAGAATAATTGTTGCAAGAATAAGAGCTTGGAATGCACTTGATCCGATACTTGAAATAGAACTTATAATATCTTCTGATGTATCAAGCATTATATTGAACTGTGTTCCCGGAGGCATTACAGATTTTACATCTTCAAGAGCTTTTCTCGCTCCTCTGTTAAGATCTATTGTACTTCCGTCAGAAGCTTTTTCTATAACAAGCACCACATTTTCTTTTCCGTTAAAGTATCCCACATCAGTAGGGTCTTCTGTTGTAAGAACTACATCTGCCACATCTTTTACTCTCAATGTATTACCATTGCTTCTCAAAATAATATTTTCTATCTGGTCAATATAGTTTGTTTCTCCCATAAATCTGGCAACTATCTGTTTCTTACCTGTTTCTATAGTTCCAAGAGGTATACTTTGGCTTGAAGCTCCTATCATTTGATAAAGTTCCATAGGGGACATACCAAATGCCGCCAGTTTATCTCCGTTTACCTGTACCTGTACCTGCTTATCAGGAGTACCGAAAATATTAACTTCTCCTATTCCTGTCAGACTTTCAAGTCTTGGTTTCAGATAATTTTCAAGAGCTGTATTCAGTTCCATTCTTGATGCTCCGGTTACAGAAACAACCATTGTCAAGTTTCCTACCCCTGCTTCTACTTTTTTAACAATTGGAGTATCTGCATCATCAGGAAGGTCATTTACAAGTCTTGATACTTCCCTTTGAATATCTGTAACTTTGCTGTCTGCATCAATACCAAAATCAAATTTTACAACTATTGTTGACTGCCCATATTCAGAAGTTGATTCTATTTTATCAATTCCTTCTACATTCGGTAAAACTTCTTCTATTTTTTTAGTAATCTGTGTTTCCACATCTTCCGGTACAGCCCCGTTCCATGATGTTCTTATTGTAACAACGGGAATGTTCATATTAGGAAGCAATTCCGATTTCATTGTAAACATTGCTATAAGCCCTATAAACATCATAGAAATCATAAGCATTGTTGTAGCAACCGGTCTGCGTATTGATAATCCTGCTAATGTCATCTGTTTTTCACCTCATTAATCCCGAATAAATTATTTTGTTTCATCTTTTTTAGAAGCAGTATCTTCAGCAGCAGGAATTTCAGAAACTTCCTGTACTTTATCTCCTTCTTCCAATCCGAATAATCCTTCCACAACAACTACATCTCCAGGTTTGATTGTGTCTGAAAGCACAGCTGTGTACGGAGGGTTGTTGGCACCTGTCTTAACTTCTATTCTTCTTGCTCTTCCGTCTTCTATTTTATATACATAACTTATAAGTTCTCTTATAAATATACTCTCGTTTTGAACAGACAGAACATCTATTTCTCCAACAGGAACAGTTGCATAAGCATACATACCGTCTTTTACAACTCTGTCAGCATTTTCAATTCCAAATTTTATTTTGAACTTTTTAGTATCAGAATCTGCAATAGGGTTAATTTCAAGAATTTTTCCTTCAACAGTTCTTCCTGCTGCAGGAACTTCCACTGTAACAGGACCTCCCACTTTTATCTGCGAAAGCCACTCTGCCGGGAATCCTATATAACTTTCCATATTATCATCGTCAACTACTGTAAACACAACCTCATCTGCTGAAACTTCATTTCCTTCTTTTCCGAATAAGTTTCCAACTATTCCATCAATATCAGCTTTTCTGAAAAGTTTATTATAATCATTTTTAGCATTTTCAAAAGTTGCCTTTGCTGATTCATAAGCTCCTCTTGCATTTACATAAGCATTCTCATATTCCACATACTCTAAATGGGAAATCAGTTGTTTATCATATAATTTTTTAAATTTATTGTAATTGTTTCTTGCAATTCTGTAAGAAGCTTCTGATGAAGCAAAATTTGCTTTTGCAGAAAAATATGCTGATTCAGTTGCAGAGTCTGTAAGCTGCATTACAAGTTCTCCTTTTTTAACTGTATCTCCATTTCTTTTTAATATTTTTTCTATTGTTCCGCCTTTTTCTGTTTTATGGTCAACTTTTCCTTCAGGTGTTAAAACAGCATCTGTTTTAAAAATTTGGCTCATTTTTCTTACCTGTGCAGGCTCTGTTACCACATATTTTATTTTTTCAACAGGTTTAGCTTCCTCTTTCTCTTTTCCGCACCCGGCAAACATAACCGCTGCAGCAAGTGCTGTTAAAAATATTTTTTTCATTTAAATATCCCTCCTAAAATTTATGCCTATATTAATAATGATCTGTATTTTTCAAAAGCTACCAAATAATCAGATTCAGCTTTATTGTAATCAACTTTGCTTTGTCTAAGCTGTGCTTCTGAATTTAAATAGTCCTGAGTTGATAAAAGTCCTGCTTTATATCTTTCTGTATCTATATCATAGTTTTCCTGAGAAGCTTCAAGGGAACTTCTCATAGCTACTCTAAGTTTTTCAAGTCTTATTACTTCACTGTAGGCAGTAGTAAGATCTATTTCTATATTGTCCTGAGCTATACTGTCGTTTAACTGTTCTATTTCATAGCTTTGGTTTGCTGCTCTGTAACTGTCTATTCCGCTTCCAAAGTTAAACAATTCCCAAGTAACTTTTACTCCTCCTCTCCATTCTTCATTATGGAAAGTATCATCCATGCTCTCTCTTTCATATCCTCCGTATTGTACAAAAGCATTTACTTTTGGCAGATTATCACTGAATGCAACCATTTTTTCAGCCTTAGCATACTCTACATTATTTTTTGAAATAAGTGCTGTCAGACTTTGTGTTTTTGCTGTAACCATATCATTATCAAAATTGATTTGATTGCTCAATCCGTCAGGAACAACAAGTTCAGCAAGAACAAGTTCTTCTTCATTTGTAAGTCCTGTTTCTATTTTTAATTTTTTCATTTCTGTTTGTATTAAGTTTTTAACTTCAACTATATTTGAATCCACTTCAAGCATAGCAACTTCTGTTTTTAAAAGATCTGCTTTTATAATCAGTCTTAAATCAAGTTTATTCTGCTGCTCTTTGTGTCTGATTTCAAGTTCTTTTTTAGAAGTTTTAAGTGCTTCCAAATCTTTCTGATATTTTATGATATTTGAATACAGCTGAATTGTATTCAATCTTACATCTCTCTTATCAGCTACATATGAAAGTTCTGCAATGTCAGCCATTGCTTTTGCACCTTTAATTCCTCCAAGAATTGCTCCTCCTTGGAAAATTGGCTGAGATATTACCACTTGGCTTGTATAACCGCCTTTTTCATTAAGCATCATTTCTTTTGTTTCTGCTTCACTGTATCCCTGTTTTACTCCAGTTTCTCTTCCGTACATATCTCTCTTACTATGTTCCATACGATTATATCCACCTTCATAAGTTACACTCGGAAGTGCAGCTTTGAAAGCTATACCTAAATTGATATCTCCGATTTTTTTATTTCTCGAAGAAATTTCAATTTTTTTACTATTATTAAGAGAAAGCTCTATTGCTTCTTCTAAGGTTAAATTTTTAGCAAAAGCCGCTGTACTCATTAAAAATAGTATGCCTAAAACCTTTTTCATAATTCCTCCTTTAAAAATATTTATATTTTAAATTTTTATTTTTGTATAAGTTTTAAAATTGACTTTGTCATAAAATCAGTTTCATAATTAAAATTAACTTTTGACATTTTTTCCTTTACTTCATTGTATTCCAAATCTGAAAATCCGTTTTCAGACGGAAGAAAATTATTCAAATAAAAAGTATTTATCATACCAAAAACCAAAAGTCTGTATCTGTCAAAATCTTTTTTGTCTGAAATATCCAATTCATCTTCATATTTTTTCATTATTGCAATAAATTCATTTTTTCTGTTCTGTTTATTAGCCTCTATTCTTTTAATAACGGCTTCACCCACACTGTCAGTGCTTCTCATCATTTTTACCATTACAACAATAAATTCCACATCTTTTGTAGGCATGAAAAGATAATATTCCACATATTTTCTCACAGCATCTTCGAAACTGTCTTTTTCATCAATAAGCTTTGCCATAATTTCTTTATGTTCGACAGCTTTTTCTGTAAGCAGAGTTTCCATTAAAAAATCTTTTGATTTAAAATAAGTGTAAAAACTTCCTTTTGCAATTCCGACTTCGTGAGTTATATCTTCAACACTTGTTTTTCTGTATCCTTTTTCTATTATAAGTTTCTTGGCAGCACTTATAATTTCCTCCCTTTTAACTTGTTTTTTCACTGCTCCTCCCCGATTGACTGCACAGTCATTATTTTACCAAATCATTCTACTATATATTGACCGGCTAGTCAATATATTTTTACTTTATTTTACAAATATTAAAAATATCAGAACACTTCTTTCAGAGTTCTGATATTTTTAAAAGTTTTTACCAAATATTGTGTGCTGATGCTCCGTATCCCGAACTTGTTGAGTAATATTTTGCATCAATAGGTTTTCCGTTGTAAAGCATTACTTCTCCATAAGTTTGTTTTATCGCTTTTGTAGAATCCGGATTTTCATCTACATTATTATACATCTGGCTTCTTGTATCATCAATTACATGAAATCCTTCTTTTTTAAATCTGCTGTTAAAATAATCGTTAAGAGCATAAGTTCTTGCTGCCACAGCTTGGGCTTTCAAAGCTTCCAATCCGAAACTTTCAGGCATTTCACTCGGAAGTACCTGAAGAAGATAATCTTCCATTTTTACTTCATTAATTACTCTCAAAGCATTTGGATTTGTTTTGGAAAGTTTTATCTCAAGAGTTCCTCTGTAAACAGGATACATAGTTTTTCTGTGTCCTCTTCTCAAACTTGTAACAATAACTTTATCATTTTTACTGTCATATTTTACCCCTTGAACAGTTTCGGCTCTCTTTTTTCCGTTTACATAAATTATCATTCTTTTACCGTTTGATTCTATTTTTACTTTATCACTTGCATCAAGTTTCATATTCATCCAACTGTTGGTAAGTGTCGCTTTACTGTGTGATGTAAAAGAAACAATACTGTGGTCAAGACTTTTATGTCCCTTTGTGGTTATCCCCACTCTTATGGTTTTTCCCACTCCGTCAAGTTTATACATATTTTTTATATCCATATCTGTGTAATAACAGTTTAAAATCTTTTTATGTTTATAGCCGTAATTTTTAGCCAAATCATAAGCTCCGTACTGAGACATTCCTACACCATGTCCGTATCCTCCGCCGTAAACATAATATCTGCTGCCTTTTTTCTCAATGGCAAGAAATCCTGACGGAAGAAGAGAAGGATTTGTTAGTGCATTTCTGTAAGAATATTCGTTATCTCCTGATTTTGCTCTCAATACTTTTACCGTTACACCTGTATTGCTTTTGCTCAGTCCAAGAACCTGCCTTACAGCATATTCACCTTTTACAAGATACTCTCCGTTTGTTCCGCTCACAAGAAGATAAGTAATTACTCCAGATTTTCCTCTTTCAAGAACTATTACTTTTTTAAGAGTTCCCACTGGATTTGCAGGAATATGCTTTCTTACCCATTTTCCGCCTGAAAGAGTAAGAATAGAACTTGGTCTTGAATTGTAGGCAGAGTATATTGTTTTGTTCACGCTTCTTGATAAATCTCTTTCGTTTATTGCAAAATGCCATCTCCAGAAATATGAATTATCCCCAAATCCCTCAATGTTCAAATCCTTATAAAATTCCAGAATTTTTTTCTCACTGTATCTGTTTAAAAAAGTTTTTCTTCCTTTTATATGACTTGTCGCCTGAAGATATGGTATCTCTTTACCTCTGCTCCCCTCAGGAGCAGGATATCCGTATTTTGAAAAATAAGACATTCTGTCTTTTCCCGAACTGTTTCTTGAAGCTTCAAAATTTCTCGTTCCTGCGGAAGAACATCCGCTGACAATAATCCCCAGCAGTAAAATAAATGCTACATATATTTTTTTCATCAGTTTCTGCTCCTCTTAAATTTCTATTTTATTCTGCTCAATATATTCTCTGACTCTACAAAGCTCTTCTTCTGTATCCACTCCGATAATTTTATATGGTGTAGGAAGAACTTTTATTTTGTATCCGTTTTCAAGAACTCTTAATTGCTCAAGAGATTCTGATATTTCAAGAGGGGTCTGCTCCCATTTTGAATATTCAAGAACAAAATCTCTTTTATAGCCATAAATTCCTATGTGCTTATAATAATTTTTCATATCCTCTTTTCTTGGATAAGGAACAATACTTCTTGAAAAATATATTGCATAATCATTTTTGTCTGTAATAACTTTTACACTGTTAGGATTCTGCACCTCTTCCATTGTATCAAGTTTATGTTTTAATGTACCCATTTTAAGTTCCGGCTCTTTTTTAAAGGCATCTATAAGAGAATTTATCATCTCTTTTTTTATAAGAGGCTCGTCTCCCTGAATATTTATAACGACATCATAATCTGTTATTTTTTCACAAACCTCTGCTATTCTGCTTGTTCCGTTCGGATGATTTTTACTTGTCATTATCACTTTTCCGCCAAAATTTTTTACTTCAGCAAAAATTCTTTCATCATCTGTGGCTACTATTACTTCGTCTAAATCAGAAAGTTTCGCTCTCTTATAGACCCATTCTATCATAGTATGTCCGCATATATCTTTAAGAGGTTTTCCCTCCAATCTGCTCGAACCATAACGGGCAGGTATGATTCCCAAAAATTTCATTTTACATCCTCCTTATTAATGTGTAAAATATAGTTGTTTAATAAAGATTATACAGCAAAACTGAATTTTATTAAAGATTTTTTAATATTTTTATATTTTGGAGGTATTATAATTAATGAAAGTATATTTTATCCGTCATGGAGAAACTGTCTGGAACACTTTGAAAATATTTCAGGGAATAAAAAATTCTCCTCTTACAGAATTGGGAAAAGAACAGACAAAAAGATTAAAAAATTATCTGAAAAACATTGAGTTTACTCATTTTTATTCTTCACCTCTGGGAAGAGCTTTGGAAACAATAAATATTCTTACAGAAGACATAAAAAATCCAAAAATTGAAATTATTCCCGATTTCAGAGAAATAAATATGGGAAATATGGAGGGAGTTCCGAGAGATGATTTTGAAGCAGCTTATCCTGTGGAATTCAATAATCTTTGGAATAACGGAAAAGAGTACGATCCTTCCGCATTTGAAGGAGAAACTCTTGAAAGTGTGTACAAAAGAGCTGAAAACGGTTTGAAGACACTTGCAGAAAATCATAAAGAAAATGATATTATTTTGGTTGTTTCACACGGTGTTACCCTTGAAGCAATTTTTGCAAACATAAACGGCGAAACAACAGATAATTTTGCAGAAAGAAATGTTCCTGAAAATACCAGCTTCACAATAGCTGAATATAAAAATGGAAAATGGGAAATTTTAGAATTTTCCAAAACTCCCCATCTTAATTTTTAAAATATAGAGCCCATTGCATTTAAAAAATTGTAAAAATAAAATTCTCGATATTAGAGAATTTTATTTTTTACAAGTTTGCAGCAATCCTATTTTTTATTTAAAGTTTCCTGCAACAAATTATTTTCCAATTTTCTTCTAAGGGCAAGATATGAAAATCCTATCAGCCAATATCCCAAAGATACAGCATACACAGACTGTCTGCCGTAAATATCATACATCATCTTGCTCGCAACCCCTCCCGAAAAAAATGATGTCAAGCTCACAGAATAATAAAATATTTTCCACATATCCACTTTTTTTCCTCTTAAAAGATATCCTATATACACTCCCAAATCACTTATCGCTCCCGTAAGATGAGAGGTTCTTACCAAAATTCCTTTGTAAGTAATAAAAAGCCCGTTCTGCATACCAATACCAATGGAAAGAAGATAAGCAAAAGATTTATCCCCTTTTGACACATGAAAAAGTATAGCAATAAGAGTTCCCAGAGAGATAAATATCATTCCGTATCTTTTTCTGAAACTGAAATTTCTTTCTCCGATAAAAAGCCCTGCCAATACATTTCCAAGAATAAAAAAGAACAAAGCAACAGCCAGCTGAAATACTTCTTTGTCAAAAGAAATATACGGACCCTCCATTGCCAGTTTCGCCACACTTCCCGTAAAATGTGTCAAAGGAAATGTAACTGTAATAAGCCCATATACATCAACATACCCCCCTATAAATGAAAGCATGGAAATCCATATGAGCATAATTCTGCTTCCCATTTGTTTCTCCCCCCAATACTGCAAAAACTTAATAATCCCAATTTTTATTTTTTATTCTATATTTCTTTTACAACAGTTCCCGATTCTCCGATTTTTGCCGGTGTAACCAAAAGTTTTCTGGCAACTCTGTTTTTAATCTCTTCCACATGGGTAATAATTCCCACTGTCATTCCCTCTGATTTCAGATTTTCAAGAACTCCGAAAACTATTTCCAAAAGTTCGGAATCAAGTGTACCAAATCCCTCATCCAAAAAGAAAAATTCCAATCTTGACTTTCCTCTCAACTGAATCTGATCGGCAAGAGCAAGAGCAAGGCAAAGCGAAACCATAAAAGTTTCCCCACCCGAAAGAGACTGAGGCTTTCTCACAGAACTGTTAAAATTATCTATAATAGAAAAATCAGATTTTTCATCAACATTAATTCTGTAACGACCGTTTGTAATTTTTTGAAGTGTGTTTGAAGCTGTTCTTGTAATGCTCTGCAGTTTTCCTGCCGAAAGAAAATCCAAAAATTTTCTTCCTTCCAAAAGTTTTGCCAGCTCTTTGGCAGGATCTAGTTCTTTTTCCAATTCTTTTTTTCTTTCCAAAAGTTTTTCTGCTCTGTTTTTATTCAAATTAAAAATTTCTATACTTTTTCTTATTTCCCCAATAATTTGATTATTTTTTTCTAAAGATATTTTTATTATTTTACCACATTCTATTAATTTTTCAAACTCTTCTTTCGAAAAACTTCTGTCTTTTAACTCATTTTGAACATCCAATATCCCGTTCAGTACAATAATGCTTCTGTCCTTGTAATCTTTAACTGCTGATTTCATTTCCTCCACATTATCAATATATTTTTCTATTTCTGCCAATTCTTTCAAATCTGAAATTTTATTTTCCAAAAGTACTTTTTCTATCTCTCTGTTTAATATCAAATAATCTGATTTCAGATTTTCATAATTTTGTTCTTTCTGAATTACTTCTTTTTCTTTTTCTCTTATCTTTTCAGTCCATTTTATAATTTTGTTATCATATATATCTTTTTTCTTCTTTCTGATTTCTGAAAGTTCTTTTTCAATATTTTTGTAGATATTGCTTTTTTCTTTAAGTTCCTCCAGCCTGCTTTTCAAAACTTCTTTTGTACAATCTGTTTCAGGAATATTTTTTAATTCATTTTCCATTTCTGATGAAATATTTTTCTTAAAAGACAGCTCGCTTTCATATCTGTTGTAAGAGATATTCAGCTCGTTTATTTTTGAAATAAATTCTTTTATTTTTATTTCAAAATATGATTTTTTTTCTAAAATTTCATTAAGTTGTTTCTGTAAAATATCTCTTTCTGATTTTATTTCAAAAATATCTCTTTCTAATATTAAAATATCTTTTATTTTTTCTTTCAGTTCAGCTGTTTTTGTTTCTGATTCTTTTATTTTTTCTTTTAATGATAAAATACTGCTGTTTAAAAATCTTATTTCTCTTTGAATATTTTCAAAGTTTTCTCTTTCAAAACCAATATTTTTATTTTCTGCTGTCTGTTCATGTTCATATAATTTATTGCAGACAGGACAAATATCCCCTGAATGAAGATTTTTTCTAAGCTCATACACAAAATATTTTTCTCTCTGTTCAAAATATTTTTTCTCCTGTTCTTCTTTTTCTGAAAGTTCGACTGTTTTATTTTCTAACTCTTTTTGAAAACCTTTTATATTCTTTTCAAGCTCAAATATTTCTCTTTCATTTTCTCTAAGATATTTTAAAATATTCATTTTTTCAAGTTCGGCTTTTTCAAGAGCAAATATTTCATTTTGTGAAATTTCTTTTATTTCAGAATTCTCTTTTTCTAATTTATTTTTCTCGTTTTCTACTGTTTTTATTTCAAATAAAATCTTTTCCGTTTCACAATTTAATTTCTCTGTTTCTTTTTTTATTTCAAAAATTTTATTTGAAAGTTCTTCTTTTTTTACAGCATCTCTGTACTCATCAGAAATTTTTGAAAACTCTTCCTGTGAAATATAATTTTCTCCTTTTTCCGTTTCCTTTTGGTTTTCTAAAATTTCCAGCTCATTATATTTTTTCTGCTCATCTTCAAGCATTTTTTTGGCAAGTTTAAAATTTTCTTGAATTTCAGTAATACTTTTATTAAGCTCTGCCATTTTTTCTTCATAATCATTTCTTTTATGAATTTTTTCAATAACAGGAATAAATTTTTCAGAAAGAACTGTTTTTTCTTCCAGTTTTTCAATTTCAACTTTCTGACTGTCAAGTTCTGATTTTTTTCTGTTCAAATCAAAAAGTTTTATTTCCAGTTTTTCTATCTCCTCCATTTCAGAAATCTGTTCTTTTATCCTGCTCTCTTTTTCTTTAAGTTCTGCCAGTTCTTCTTCTGATTTTTTTAATTCAGCTTCTTTTAAAATAAGTTCCTCTTCATTAAATCCTATTGATGAAAGTTCAATATCCAACTCTTTTATTTTGCTTTCAAGAGTATATTTGCAGCTGTTTGCTTTTTTTGAAAGAATATCCCCATACTTTTCCAAATTAAAAATTCTTTCAAGCATATCCCTTTTTTCTCTTCCATCAAGTTTTAAAAACTGACTGAAATTTCCCTGTGGAAGCACAACCGACCTTGTAAAATCTTCCAGTGTCAGTCCCAAAATATTTTCTTTTATCTCATGATAAATATCTTTGTAATTTTCAGCAATTTTTATTTCACTGCCGTCCTCTTTTGTTTTAAAAAGCACCGCAGTTTTGGAAAGTTTTCCGCTTTTTTTCCCAATCTTATAATTTCTCTCTGCTCTGTAAATATTTTCTCCCACTTTGAATTTGAAATTTACACAAGCATGATCCGAGTTCTTATTTACAGCTTCAATGTCAAAACTGTCCTTTGTTTCACTGGCTTTATCTTTAAATCTCACAATACTCCCGTAAAGAGCCAATGTCATTCCGTCAATTATTGTTGACTTTCCGCTTCCTGTGGGACCAAATATTCCAAAAAGACCGTCTCTGCCTATTTTTTCAAAATCTATTGTCTGTTTTTCCTGAAAGCTCTGCAATCCTTCTATGCTCAAAAATAAAGGTTTCATTCTGCCACCTCTTCCTCTGTTTCTCTGCTGTTTTCAAACACCAGTTTGTCAAAAAGATTTAAGATTTCTTCTGACGGCTCAATTTCTGCATTATTGTTTGAAAATCTATAATATTTTATAAATGCTTCTTTTATATTTTTTTCCATTGAGTCATCTAAAATTTCAGATGTTTCATAACTGTTTCCCGAAAGTTTTAAATATATATCCACAATATTTTTATTCTCTTTTATTTTTTTTACCTCTCCTGCCACAAGAGTTCTGTCAGAATTTATTTCCAGATATATCCATTCACTGCTCTCTTTTTTCTCCTCACTTAAAATAAGAGCTTCCTCAATATTTCCGCATATATATCTTTTTATTGGTTTATAATTTGTAATATCTATTTCCTCTTCATTTCCCTGGTGCATCCACCTGCGCCCGCCCTC
>UQXM01000017.1 GCA_900545035.1 uncultured Fusobacterium sp.
AAGAAAAAAATTTATTTTTTTACATATTTATTGAAAAGGTCTTCAACTTGTTTTACTACATATTCAGGAGTAATAAGTCTGTAAATTTCATCTCTTGTCATACCTTCAAAATTATTTTTTATATCGCTTGAGATAACTCCCTGATGTTTGTCGTTTGTATATGGAAGCCATTCTTTTTTATCTGATTCAGGGAAATAGATTGCAAAGCTTGGGATATCCAAAGCTTGAGCCAAGTGTCTGGGTCCTCCCTCGTTTCCAAAATACATATCACAATTCGCAAGAAGCATTGCCAGTTCTCTTATAGAAGCAGTTTCAATATTTGAAAATATTCTTTTGTTATTTTCCAGCATATTCTCATGGACATTTTTTATAAATGGTTTTTGGTCAGGAGAATAATAGAAAATAATTTGTACATCTTTCAAGTCATTTAATAATGTATTTATAACTTTTACCATACAGTCAATAGGATAAAGTTTAAAAGGCACTCTTGTCATAACGGCACAAGCAAGAACAGGCTTTGAAAAATCAACTCCTGCTTTTTCCATTTTTTCTCTCAGATAGTTTTTCTCTTCGGGAGTAACTGTTATTGTAAAATTATGGTCATAAACAATTTCTTTTTCCTGCTCAATAGGTTTTAACATTCTTAAAAATTTATCAACTTTATCTTTTGCATCAGTAGGTTCATCAATTCTATGAGTGTATGTATATCCTCTTCCTTTTTTAGTACGCCCTATTCTGTATTTTGCTTTTGGTGAAAAGAGAGTAAATACTTCACTTTTTGGAGTGGACATAATATCAATTACAATATCATATTTTTTTCTTGTAATTTTCCAAACTTTTGCAAGATACTTAAACCAGTTTTTCTGTTCTTTTTTTGTGATTGTTATTACATTATCAATATATTTATGATTTTTAAAAAGAGGAGCAACATGTTCGTACAAAACATAATCCACTTCAGCATCAGGGAAAGTTTGTTTCAGGCTGTTGCATATAGGGGAAGCCAAAATAGAATCTCCTATCTGTTTAAATCTTACAACTAATATTTTCATAAAAATCTCCTTAAATTTTTAATTTAATATTTGGAATAGAAAAAGCCAGTTGTGTTCTGGCTTTTAGTATTTTACGGTCTGCTTTTGTTATTCAGCTGTATTTTTCATCTCTTTTCTGTATAAATGATATTGAAAAAGATTGTATATTATATAGTAGAAAGAGATTATAAACATACTGTATTTTAGTGTAACAAGCACCAAAATAACAAAAGGCATCATAAATTTTTTCGGTATTCTGAAAACTTTATCAGGTGTCAGGAAAGTAATAGTTGAAACCATTAAAATAGCAGAAACTATTGTTACGGCAATAAATACTTCCACATTAAAGAACTGATAATTAAAATGTTTTTCTATTGCCTGAGAAATAAGAAGATATGATATTACAGAAGCAGCTCCGTTTGGAATAGGCATTCCGCTGAAATCATCTTTTTCTTCAGAAGCAGTTGTGATAACATTAAATTTTACAAGTCTCATAACTCCGCAAAGAGCATATATAAATGCTACAGGAATTACAAAAGAAACGAATTTTGGATATCTTGAAAGAATCGAATAAACTAAAATACTTGGTGCCAGTCCAAAAGATATTGCATCGGAAAAAGAGTCAAATTCTTTTCCAAACTCACTGAAAGCATCAAGTTTTCTTGCCGTTTTTCCGTCCAGTCCGTCGCAGACCATTGCCAAGAAAATAAACCATATTGCGTAATCTATGTTTCCTCTGATTGAAGATGTTATACTCAAATAACCAAGAAGCATATTGGCAGCTGTTATTGCGTTAGGTGCCAGATATTTTTTTTCTACCATTTAAAATCACTTCCCTATCGTAAAAATAAAATCACTTGATTTTACCACGAAAACGAAAATTTTACAATGTTATTTTAAAACAGAGCATACAGAGGGCAGAAAAGTCCCAAAATGTAAAAATTATAGACATTTTTCGGTTAATGAGCTATTATAGTACTTAGAGGAGGGGATTCTGATGAAAGAAAATTATGAGGAATATTTAAGTGCAGTAACTCATTACATAGGAGCAGGAATGGCTGTTTCGGGACTTGTGGCTTTAATTAACCGTTCTTTGAAAACAGGAGAAGCTGCTTATCTTGTAGGAAGTATAATATTTGGTACAGCTCTTATATTTTTATATATAATGTCAGGGACATATCACATTCTGAAAACAGGAAAAGCGAAACAAGTATTCAGAATTTTAGATCATGCAGCAATATATATTTTGATATCCGCTTCTTATACACCGTATATTTTTACTGTTCTCACAGGAAAAACAAAATGGATAATATTTTTTGCTCAATGGGGTCTTACTCTTATTGGAGTAATATTCAAAATATTTTTTACAGGCAGATTTAAAATTGTGTCTACATTGATTTATCTTTTTATGGGCTGGATGGTAATGTTTGTTTTTAAAGATATAAAAACAGCTTTGAGTTCTGTGTCTTTAAACTGTCTTATTGCCGGAGGAATAACTTATTCTGTCGGAGCAGTTGTGTATATGATAAAAAAGATAAAATTTGGGCATGCAATTTGGCATTTGTTTGTAATAGGAGGAAGTATATGCAATTTCTTTTCAATATATTATCTTCCTGCTGCTGTAAATTAAAAATAAAAATTAATCAAAAATAAGGAGAGAGAATGAATTTTTATATAAAATTAATAATTAAAATACTTGAAAAAAGTATGACAGGGCAGGACTCTGAAATACTTTACAAGCTGAAAAAAGGGATTGACTTAAATTCTGAAGATAAAAAAGAACTGGAAGAGATAATAGACAATCTTTAAGGAGGATTTGTAATGAAATTTGTAACTGACTTTAATAAAGAAGCAGTATTTTTTAAAGGAAAAGAGTATACATACAAAGATTTAATAAAAACATCAAAATATTTTTCTTCTTTATTAAATATAGAAAAAGACGACAAAGCTGTACTGTTTATGGAAAACAGACCTGAGTTTATATGCAGCTTTTTCGGAATGTGGAACAGCAAAGGTATTCCTGTAAATATAGATGCGGGGTACAAGGCTGAAGAGCTGGAATATGTTTTAAATGACAGTGAGCCGAAATATATTTTAACATCAAATAAAAATTTAAAAACAGCAGAAGAAGCTGTAAAACTTTCGGGAAAAGATATAAAAATATTAAATGTTGATGAAATATCAGTTCCTGAAAATTTTGAAGTTGATGAATATGTGATATATTCTCCGGAGCCTGGTGATATAGGAGTACTTTTATATACATCAGGAACAACAGGAAATCCTAAGGGTGTAATGCTTACATTTGATAATCTCCTTTCAAATGTGGAAGCAATTACACAAATAAAATTGGCAACACCTGCTGACAGACTTCTTGCTCTGCTTCCTTATCACCATGTACTGCCTCTTTCAATAAATCTTTTGATGGCAATACACATTGGTACACTTGTCGTAATAATTGATGAACTTTCAGCTCAGGCAATCATTGAAGCTCTGAAACAATATAAAATAACAATAGTTGTCGGGGTGCCAAGACTTTGGGAAATGATTCATAAAGGTATTATGGGAAAAATAAAAGCTGATAAAAAAGCTGTGATGATGTTTAATCTATGTAAAAAAATAAAATGCAGATTTTTGAGCAAAATAATATTTAAAAAAGTCCATGAAACTCTCGGAGGAAATATCAGATTTTTAGTTTCCGGAGGGGCAAAAATAGAACCTTCAATAGTGGAAGATTTTAAAGCATTGGGAATAAAGGTTATCGAAGGATACGGACTTACAGAAACTTCTCCTATAATTGCGTTTAACAGACCTGACGATGTTCATATAGGCACAGTGGGAACAGCTATTCCCGGAGTGAATGTAAGAATTGCTGAAGACGGAGAACTTATCGTCAAAGGAAGAAATGTAATGAAAGGATATTACAATAAACCTGAAGCTACAAAAGAAGCTATTGATGATAAAGGATGGTTTCATACTGGAGATTTGGGAAAAATAGAAGATGGATATATTTCAATAGTCGGAAGAAAAAAAGAAATGATAGTTTTATCAAACGGTAAAAATATTAATCCTGCTGATATTGAAAATGAAATATTTAAGGGAACAGACCTTATACATGATATTGCAGTTATAGAGCATAAAAATCATCTTCTTGCTCTTGTGTATCCTGATTTTGACAAGGTGAAAGAAAGAAAAATAACAAATATAACAGAGACATTAAAATGGGAGATAATAGACAGTTATAATGTTAAAGCTCCTGCATACAGAAAAATTTTGGAAATAAAAATTGTAAAAGAGGAACTTCCAAAGACAAAACTTGGAAAATTAAGAAGATTCATGCTGAAAGATTTTCTGGAAAAAGATGAAAATGATACAGTTTCAAAAGAAATTTCCAAAGAAAAGCAGCCTGAAATAAAAAAAGATGATAAAGAATATGACACAAGAGAATTTCAAGCTCTTGCAGAATATATGAAAAGAGAGCATGAATTGGAAATCACTCCTGATTCACATATAGAAATTGACTTGGGATTGGATTCTCTTGATGTGGTTGAAATGAATGCTTTTATTGAAAAAACTTTCGGCTTTACAGTGAATGAAGAGGAAGCCGGAGGAATAAAAGTAATAAGGGACATCTGCGGGTATATAAGAGAACATAGTCACTCTTATACAAATGAAAGTGTAAACTGGAAAGATATTTTGAATGAGAAAATAGATTATCAGCTGCCAAAATCATCTGTTGTATTGTTATTCAGATATCTTACAGCTCCTGTATTTAAATTTTATCTGAAACTTACAAAAAAAGGTGTGGAAAAAATAAGCAGTGAACCAAGAATTTATGTAATAAACCATGAAAGTTTTGCAGACGCTTTTGCAGTGGGACATATGTTTACAAAACAACAGGCAGTGAATACATATTATTTTGCAATTAAAAAACATTTTGAAAAACCTGTAATGAAATATCTGGCTGACCATGGAAATATTGTTCTTGTGGATATAAACAAAAATCTTAAAGAAAGTCTTCAAATTGCGGCAGAAGTTTTGAAAGAAGGAAAAAATTTGGTTATTTTCCCTGAAGGAGCAAGAACAAGAGACGGAGAAATTCATGAATTTAAAAAATTCTTTGCAATTCTTTCCAAAGAACTTAATATTCCTGTAACAGTAATCGGAATAGACGGTTTTTACAAAGCTATGCCTTTCGGAAGCAGTTTTCCTAAGGCAGGAAAAGTTACAGCAGAAGTTATAGGTGATGTATATCCTGAAGAAAACAATATTGATGAGATTGTTTTTAAATGTAAAAACATGATATCAGAATGGAAAAAGAAAATATAATATTAAAAATGAAATATTAGAACTTTTACAGCACACACAAAACAGTAAAAAATATTCAAATGTAGTTGACAAAAGCATTGGAATAGGATATAATCGGATTGTAATAGAGTAAAGGAAGTATAGATTTGAGTTACAAGTATCTTTAATAAAAATACTTATGTATCAAAGCTAATATTTATTTTTCTATTCATAACACAAAAGTATTTTATGGAGGTAATTGTAATGAACGGAACAGTAAAATGGTTTAACGCTGAAAAAGGATTTGGATTTATCACTTCTGAAGAAGGAAAAGATTTATTTGTACACTTCTCTGAAATTCAAAAAGAAGGATTCAAAACTTTAGAAGAGGGAGAAAAAGTTACTTTCGAAGTTAAAGAAGGACAAAAAGGACCTCAAGCTGCTAACGTAGTAGTAGTTAAATAGTTCTAAACTTAAATAGAAGAGAAAGCCGGTTTGAAATATAATCGGCTTTTTTATTTTTTGTAAAATATAAACTGTTAAATTAAAAATTGTTATGATTACAAAAATATAAAAATACCAAAAAAGTATCAAAATTTCTTGACAAAATATATAAAAAATTATAGAATTGATATATAAAGAAAATCAAAATAATTTATAATCAAAAAATAATAAAGAAAAATAAAATATGGAGGTATTTAATATGTCATTAATCGGAAAAAAAGTAAGTGAATTTAAAACAATGTCTTATCACAATGGAGAATTTAAAGAAATAACAAGCGAAAATTTAAAAGGAAAATGGAATGTATTTGTGTTCTATCCTGCTGATTTTACATTTGTATGTCCTACAGAACTGGAAGATTTAGCAGAACATTATGACCAGTTTAGAGCAGAAGGAGCAGAAGTATATTCTGTTTCAACAGATACACATTTTGTGCACAAAGCATGGCATGACACATCAGAAAGAATTGCCAAAATAAAATTCCCTATGCTTGCAGATCCAACAGGAAAACTTTCGAGAGATTTTGAAGTTATGATTGAAGAAGAAGGATTGGCATTGAGAGGAAGTTTTGTAATCAATCCGGAAGGAACGATTGTAGCATACGAAGTTCACGATACAGGAATCGGAAGAGAGGCTTCAGAACTTTTAAGAAAATTACAGGCTGCAAAATTCGTAGCAGAACATGGAGAAGTATGTCCTGCAAATTGGAAACCTGGAAAAGAAACAATCAAGCCTTCAATTGATTTGGTAGGTAAGCTTTAATATTTCCTTAAAGCTAAAGGAGAAAAAATATGAACGAAAAAATATATGATTTAATAGTAATAGGAGGAGGTCCTGCCGGTTTAACTGCAGGTATCTATGCAGGAAGAGCTATGCTTGATGTCCTTGTCCTTGAGAAAGACAAAGCAGGAGGACAGATAAATCTTACAAGTGAAGTAGTGAATTATCCCGGAATAATCGAAACAAGCGGAACGAGATTCGGAGATGAACTGAAGAAACAAGCTCTTGCTTTTGGAGTGAATTTTGTAAAAGATGAAGTTATTTCGATGGATTTTTCCAAAGATATAAAAGTTGTTTCAGGAAAATCGGGAGAATATAAAGCTCTTTCAGTTGTAATTGCTACAGGAGCTTCTCCGAGGAAACTTGGTTTTCCCGGAGAGCAGGAATTTACAGGAAGAGGTGTTGCATATTGTGCCACATGCGACGGAGAATTTTTTACAGGAATGAATGTTTTTGTAATAGGAGCAGGATTTGCAGCAGCGGAAGAAGCAATATTTTTGACAAAATATGCTGAAAAAGTAACAGTAATAGCCAGAGAACCTGAATTTACATGTGCAAAATCAATTGCAGAAAAAGTATTGAAGCATCCGAAAATAGAAGTAAAATTTAATACAGAGCTTTTGGAAGCAAAAGGTGATGTCCAGTTAAGAAGTGCAAAATTTAAAAATAATGTTACAGGTGAAATTTTTGAATATAAAGCAGAAGAGGGACAGTCTTTTGGAATATTTGTCTTTATAGGATACGAACCTCAGAGTAAAATATTTAAGGAACATATCACTCTTGATAATTTTGGATTTATTCCTACAAATTCAGAGTTTATGACAAATGTATCGGGAGTGTTTGCAGCAGGGGATATCCGTCCAAAAAGATTGAGACAGATAGTTACAGCTGTGGCAGACGGAGCAGATGCAGCAATGAATGTTGAAAGATATGTTCACGAAATAAGAGAAAAACTCGGAATAAAAAGAGAAGAAAAACAGGAAGAAAATATTTCCAAAGCAGTGGAAAAGAATACAGAATTTCTTGACAGCAGTTTGAAAGAACAGCTTTCAGAAATTGCAAAAAGATTTGAAAATAATATAGAATTGGCAGTGATAAAAGATTCAGCATGGGAAAAATCTTTTGAGATAGAGGCAATGGTAAAAGAGATAGCTTCTGTTTCCGATAAAATAAAATTTTCTTCTTATGAAAAAGGAGAAAATATCGAATTGGAACAAAAAGCAAATATAGAAAGATTTCCTACGATAATTATTCTTGATAAAAACGGAGATTTTTCAGGAATAAAATATTCAACACTTCCAAGTGGGCATGAATTAAATTCCTTTATTCTTGCAATGTATAATATTGCAGGACCGGGACAAAAAATTTCCGACGAGAGTCTTAATAAAATAGCTCAGCTGAAAAAGCCTGTAAATATAAAAATAGGAGTTACTTTGAGCTGTAATAACTGCCCGGAAACTGTTCAGTCAGTACAGAGAATAGCAGCTGAAAATAAAAATATTCAAGTTGAAATAATAGATGTTCTTACTTTCAGAGATTTTAAAGATAAACATGAAATTATGAGTGTTCCTGCTATGGTGGTAAATGACAGAGGAATTTATTTCGGTCGTAAAAATATAGATGAAGTCTTAGGTATATTATAATATAAATGAAAAATCAGACAGTAATTTTCCGTCTGATTTTTTTTGTTTTTTTATAAATATTAGAAATAAATAAAAAAACCGATATTCAAAACATCGGTTTTTTAAATACATTATTTTTTAATTATTTTTCTGCATATACAGAAACTTGTTTTTTGTCTTTTCCTAATCTTTCGAATTTTACATATCCGTCAATTAGAGCAAATAATGTGTGATCTTTTCCTTCTCCCATGTTTACACCAGCATGGAATTTGTTACCTCTTTGTCTGATGATGATGTTTCCGGCTTTAACAGCTTCTCCATCATATTTTTTAACTCCTAGGTATTTAGGATTAGAATCTCTTCCGTTTTTAACAGAACCTTGTCCTTTTTTGTGGGCAAATAATTGTATATTTAATGTAAATAACATTTAAATTTCCTCCTTCTCTACAAGCTTTATATTTTTAGGATAATCTTTTGATAATTGTCTTACAATTATCATCATGCTTTCCAAAAGAGCGTGCACTTCTCTTTCTTTACCTTTCAAATCCATATCTGCCAAATCAACAGACAGTAATCCGTCAGATGATATTTCGAATCTTGGATAGATATCTAAAACATCTTGAAATCCCCCTAAAGGAAATTGTAATGCTGTAGAAAGTGCTGCACACACAATATCTGAACCATATTCGTCATATTCTGCATGTCCGACAGCTTTATAACTGATAATTCTGCCGTTTTTTCTTAAAACTTCAACCTTTGTCATTTAATTATGCATTGATTGCTGTAACTTTGATCTCAGTGAAAAGTTGTCTGTGACCTTTTTTTCTGTGATTTCCAGTTTTTGGCTTGTATTTGAAGTTAACAACTTTAGCCCCTTTACCTTGGCTTAATACCTCTACAACAACTTTAGCTCCTTCAACTACTGGAGTTCCAACTTTTACATCTTCTCCATTAGCAACTAAAAGAACATCAGTTAATTCTACAGATTCATTAACTTCAGCATTAAGCTTTTCAACTCTTAAAATATCACCTTCTGTAACTTTGTACTGTTTACCACCAGTTTTTATAACTGCGTACATTCTAACACCTCCAAAAGTCTTAATCGCTGATGATAGGTTGCTGATGACCTTCATCATGCGTAATCTAAAGTATAATACTACATTTTCTTTTATAAGTCAAGGGATTTTATTTAAAATTATTAAAAAAATTAAAAAAAATTTGAAAAGAGAAAATAAAAATATTGATTTTTAAATTAGATAAGGTTATAATTTCTTTATTGAATTAGTAAAAAATATAAACAGGAGTATTTATGATTTTTCAGAGAGAGGAACTTTTAATTGGAAAAGATAATCTTAACAAGCTTAAAAATTCTCATGTGATTGTTTTTGGTTTGGGAGGTGTCGGAGGTTTTACTGTAGAAGCTCTTGTTCGCGGAGGAGTAGGAGAGCTTACCGTTGTAGATTATGATACTGTAGATATAACAAATCTGAACAGACAGATAGCAGCACTGCAGAATACTGTGGGACGGGATAAAACAGAAGTAATAAAAGAAAGAGCTTTATTAATAAATCCTAATATAAAAATTCATGCTGTAAAAGAAAAATACAGCAGTGAAACAAGAGATTTATTTTTTAAAAATAAAACTTATGATTATATAGTTGATGCTGTTGATTTGGTATCGGCAAAACTGGATATAGCGGAAACAGCAGTGAAAAAAAACATTCCTATAATTTCGTCAATGGGAACAGGAAATAAGATAAATCCAACAATGTTGGAAGTTGCTGATATAAATAAGACGTCTGTCTGCCCTTTGGCAAAAGTTATGAGAAAGGAATTAAAAGCAAGGGGAATAAAAAAACTGAAAGTAGTTTATTCGAGAGAACTTCCCATGAAACCTGCAAACGATACAAACAGCAGAGAAAAATCAAAAAATATAGGAAGTATATCTTTCGTTCCTTCTGCAGCAGGACTTATTATAGCCGGAGAAGTGATAAAAGATATATGCGGTTTAGAAAACAGAGGAGGAAATTAATTATGGAAAAAATCGGAGTATTTTATGCAACAACAGGAGGAAAAACAGCAGCAATAGCTGACGAAATTGATTTTAATCTGAGAAAAGATGAGCATGATATTATAAATGTGGGTGAAGAGGGAATAAACAGAATGGCTGATTATAAAAATCTTATTCTTATAACTCCTACTTATGGTGTGGGAGAAGTACAGGAAGATTGGGGAAGAGTTTTGCCTGAAATGGAAAAAATGAATTTGGCAGGAAAAAGAATAGCTGTTGCAGGACTTGGAAATCAGTTTGCTTTTGGAGAATCTTTTGTGGGAGGAATGAGAGGCCTTTATGATGCAGCTGTTAAAGCCGGAGCAGAAGTGATAGGTTTCACTTCAACAGAAGGGTATAAATATGAAGAAAGTGAAGCAGTAATAGACAATCATTTTGTCGGACTTGCACTTGATGAAAACAACCAGGATGATGAAACACCTGAAAGAGTAATGGAATGGGTAGCAGAGCTTAAAAAAGAATTTTATTAATATATTTGGGAGTAATAAAATATGCAGAAAAAAGAATATAGTTTATTTACGGCTGTTGCAATGATTGTCGGAATTGTAATAGGTTCGGGGATATTTTTTAAAAGCGACAATATTTTGGTATATACAAACGGAAGCATAAAGGACGGAATAATTTTATTCTCTCTGGCTGCTGTGGGAATAATATTCGGAAGTCTTGCTATAGGAGTTTTGGCTTCCAAGACTACAAAGGCAGGAGGAGTAATTACTTATGCCGATGAATATTCAGGAAGAAGGACAGCGTGTGCTTTTGGATGGTTTCAGGTATTTATTTATTATCCGGCAGTAACTGTTGTGGTTTCTTGGGTAGCAGGTGTATACGGAGCTATGCTTTTTGGTATAAAAGCAGATTCCCATACAATAGCTTTTATAGGAACGGGAGCAATCTTATTATGTTTTTTGATGAATATTTTTTCTGCTAATTTGGGAGGATATTTTCAAAATTGTTCAACTGTGATAAAAATGATACCTCTTATAATAATAGCAGGGGCAGGATTTATTTACGGTGATCCGTATGTGGCAATGCCGATACAGCAGGGAATGGAAACAGCAGGAGGAAATTCTGTCAGCTGGCTTGCAGCACTTGGACCAATAGCATTTTCTTATGACGGGTGGGTTGTATCTACATCAATAGCTCATGAAATAAAAAATTCCAAAAGAAATCTGCCTATAGCTCTTATAGTAGGTCCGATATTTGTTCTGGCAGCATATATATTTTATTTTGCAGGTATAAGCAGACTGATAGGTCCTGCAAATATTATGGAAATGGGAGATGCTCATGTAAATGCAGCTGCGCTGAAACTTTTTGGGGAAAGCGGGGCAAAAATTATTCTTATATTTGTGATAATTTCTGTTCTCGGAACTTTAAACGGATTTATTTTAGGGTTTATAAGACTGCCTTATTCTTTGGCACTGAGAGGAATGTTCCCTGTATCTGAAAAAGTGAAAAAGGTAAATGAAAAAACTCATCTGCCTGAATATTCTGCAGGAATAGCTTTTGTTATAATTTTAATTTGGGCAGCGATAAATTATATTGTTCAGAGCAAAAATCTTATTCCAAATTCTGATGTTTCGGAAATACCTATTGTGGCAAGTTATATACTGTATATAATTCTTTATGTATGTGTGATAAAATTATATTTCAAAGGAGAAGTTGAAGGAAAAATCAAAGGACTTGCAATTCCGAGTCTTGCAATATTTGGTTCTCTTCTTATTATAATAGGAGGACTTCAAAATCCAAGAACATTTCTTTATCTTGGAATATGTCTTGCAGTGATAATAATATCTTTGATATTCTGTAGGAAAAAATAAAAAATTTAAAATATCTGCCTGCAATACAGTTATATATTGTAATGCGGTGCAGATATTTTGTTTTATAGATACAGGCAAATTATAAAAAAATAGCAATTATGAAGAAAAAAAGTTATAATTAAGTGGGAAAGAAATTAATCAGGAGTGAAAATATGGAGCAGAATATAGAGATTAAAATAAAAAAAATGAGAGAGGAATTGAACAGGTATAACTATTATTATTATTCCAAAAATGAAAGTTTGGTATCTGATACAGAATATGATAAATTATTAAAAGAATTGGAGGAATTGGAAAGAGAATATCCGGAATTTTCGGCAGAAAATTCTCCAAGTCGTAATGTAGGGTCGAGCCTTAAAGATACGAAGTTTGAAAAAATTACTCACAAAGTACCTATGTTAAGTCTTTCAAACAGCTATAATATAGGAGATATTGAAGATTTTATAAAAAGAGCGGAAAAAATAATCAGCAAGGAAAGCAGTGCAGAAAATAAAATAGATTATGTTTTGGAAGTAAAACTTGACGGACTTTCAATAAGCGTTACATATGAAAAAGGTAAACTTGTTCAGGCTGTAACAAGAGGGGACGGAGTAATAGGAGAAGATGTTACAGAAAATGTAATGCAGATAGATTCTGTACCAAAATTTTTAAAAGAAAATATTGATATAGAAGTAAGAGGGGAAATTGTTCTTCCTATAAGCAGATTTGAAGAACTTAATAGAAAAAGAATGGAAGAGGGAGAGGAAATATTTGCCAATCCGAGAAATGCAGCCAGCGGAACTTTAAGACAAATAGATCCTGAAATAGTAAAGCAAAGAGGGCTTGACTGTTATTTTTATTTTATAGTGGACAGCGGAAAATATAATCTTGCCACTCATAAAGAAGCTCTTGAGTATATAGAAAAATTAGGTCTTAAAACAACAAAAATAGGAGAGGTCATAAGCACAACAGAGGAGCTTGACAAAAGAATAGAATTTTGGAGAGAAGAAAGAGAAAAACTGGATTATGAAACAGACGGACTTGTAATTAAGGTAAATGAAATTTCTCTTTGGAATATTTTGGGAAGCACAACAAAAAGTCCAAGATGGGCGATTGCATATAAATTTCCTGCGAAACAGGTGTCCACAAAACTGTTTGATATTACATGGCAGGTAGGAAGAACAGGAAAAGTTACTCCTGTTGCAGAACTTGAAGAAGTGGAAGTATCAGGAAGCAGAGTAAAAAGAGCAAGTCTTCATAATTTTGATGAGATAGAGAGAAAAGATATCAGAATAGGAGACAGGGTAATAATAGAAAAAGCTGCGGAAATTATTCCTCAGGTTGTAAAATCTATAAAAGAAGTGAGAACAGGTGAAGAAAAAATAGTTGTTCCTCCTGAAAAATGTCCGATTTGTGATACTGTTCTTGAAAAAGAAGAGGGACTTGTGGATTTAAAATGTCCGAACAAACATTGTCCTGCAAAAATTCAGGGAAGAATAGAATATTTTGTTTCAAGAGATGCGATGAATATTGTAGGTCTTGGAGAAAAAATCATTGAAAGATTTTTAGATTTAGGATTTATAAAGGATATTACAGATATATATAATCTTCAAAATTTCAGGCAGGATATAGCAGGTCTTGAAAAAATGGGAGAAAAAAGTGTGGAAAATCTTTTAAATTCCATTGAAGAAAGCAAAAAAAGAGATTATACAAAAACTCTTTATGCTTTGGGAATACCTTATGTGGGGAAATTCTTGGGAAATCTTCTGGCAGAGCAGAGCGGAAATATTAATAGACTTATGGAGATGACAGAGGAAGAACTTCTTTCCATAGACGGAGTAGGGGAAAAAGTAGCAAGGTCTGTGTACAGTTTTTTCAGAGAACCTGTAAACAAAGAGATGATAGAAAAATTGCAAAATTACGGTGTAAACTTTTCTTTGCTTCAGGAGTCTAAAATAGAAAAAAATATTTTTGAAGGAAAAAATTTTTTGGTAACGGGAAAACTGGAAAAATTTACAAGAAATGAAATAAAAGAAGAAATTGAAAAATTCGGCGGGAAAAATCTTTCAGCTGTAAGTAAAAATTTAGATTTTCTTATAGTGGGAAAAGATGCAGGAAGCAAACTTAAAAAAGCTCAGGATATAGGAACGATAAAAATTCTGTCTGAAGAGGAATTTTTTCAAATGACAGCCGAAAAAGAAACAAAAAATAACTAAAAGTATGAGTTAAATTGACTAAACACTGAGATTGTGATAGTATTTAAAATGTAAAATTGTAAAAAACAAATTTAAATTGGAGAGGAAACAAAGCAATGGGTCTATTAGAAGCAATTTTTGGTACAAAAAATGACAGAGAAATAAAAAAAATGAGAAAAATTGTTGATAAAATCAACGCTTTAGAGCCTGAATATGAAAAACTTTCAGATGAAGAGCTTAGAGGCAAAACAGAGGAATTTAAGAAAAGATTGGCAGAGGGGCAGACACTTGATGATATTTTAGTAGAAGCTTTTGCTGTTGTAAGAGAGGGATCTAAGAGAGTCCTTAGAATGCGTCATTATGATGTGCAGCTTATCGGAGGGATTGTACTTCACGAGGGAAAAATAACAGAGATGAAAACAGGGGAAGGAAAAACTCTTGTTGCTACAACAGCAATATATCTGAATGCTCTTACAGGAAAAGGAGTTCATGTTATCACAGTAAATGACTACCTTGCTCAAAGGGACAGAGAGCAGATGGGACAGCTTTATTCTTTCCTTGGTCTGACTTCTGGTGTAATAATAAACGGTCTGGATAACGAAACAAGAAAAGAAGCTTATCAGGCAGATATTACTTATGGTACAAATTCAGAATTTGGATTTGACTATTTAAGAGATAATATGGTGAGCAGACTTGAAGATAAAGTACAAAGAAAATTAAACTTTTGTATAGTTGACGAAGTGGACTCGATTTTAATTGACGAAGCAAGAACACCTCTTATTATATCAGGGGCTGCCGAAAATACAGCTAAACTTTATCAGACATTCTTCCAAGTGGCAACAATGCTTGAAAGAAGCAGAGAAACAGAAAAAATTACAGATGTGAAAAAGAAAAAAGAGATGAATTTCCCTGATGAAGTATGGAAAGATTATGAAGTTGACGAAAAAGGAAAAAATGTTGTGCTGACAGAAAAAGGGGTTAAAAAAGTTGAACAGATGTTAGGACTTGATAACCTTTATTCTCCAAGCAACATAGAACTTACTCACTACTTGATGCAGTCTTTAAAAGCAAAAGAACTTTTTGTAAGAGATAAAGACTATCTTGTAAGAGAAAATGAAGTAATAATAATTGATGAATTTACAGGAAGAGCTCTTGAAGGAAGAAGATATTCTGACGGACTTCATCAGGCAATAGAAGCCAAAGAGGGAGTAAGAATTGCAGGAGAAAACCAGACACTTGCTTCTATTACACTTCAAAACTATTTCAGAATGTATGAAAAACTTTCAGGAATGACAGGTACAGCTGAAACAGAAGCAGCAGAGTTTATGCATACTTACGGACTTGAAGTTGTAATTATTCCTACAAATAAACCTGTTATCAGAAAAGATAACGGAGATATAATTTATAAAACAAAAGAGGAAAAAATAGATGCCATTGTTGATAAAATAAAAGAACTTCACGAAAAAGGACAGCCTGTTCTTGTAGGAACAATCACAATTCAAGGATCAGAACTTTTATCCAACAGATTAAAAGCTGTAAATATTCCGCATAATGTTTTGAATGCAAAATTCCATGCTCAAGAAGCGGAGATTGTTGCACAGGCAGGAAGATACAAAGCTGTTACCATTGCTACAAATATGGCAGGTAGAGGAACGGATATAATGCTTGGAGGAAATCCTGATTTTATGGCAAAAAGTGAAGTTTCTCCGACAGATGAAAATTATAAAGAAGTGCTTAACAAATATATCGCCCAGTGTGAAGCGGAAAAAGAAAAAGTTAAAGCTTTGGGAGGATTATATATTCTTGGTACAGAAAGACATGAATCAAGAAGAATTGACAATCAGTTAAGAGGAAGAGCCGGAAGACAGGGAGATCCGGGAGAGTCACAGTTCTATTTATCTCTTGAAGATGACCTGATGAAACTTTTCGGTTCAGACAGAGTAAAAACTGTTATGGAAAAACTGGGAATTCCTAAGGGAGAACCTATTGCTCATAAAATGATAAGCAAAGCAATTGAGAACGCTCAGAAAAAAGTTGAATCAAGAAACTTTGGTATCAGAAAATCTCTGCTTGAGTTTGATGATGTTATGAACAAACAAAGAGAAGCAATTTATGCAAGCAGAAATGAAGCTCTTTCTAAAACAGATTTAAAAGATACGATCACAGAAATGCTGAGAGGAACAATTCAGTCAGCTGTAATTGAAAGATTTGTAGGGGAATTTAAAGATGAATGGGATGTAAAAGGACTGTCAGAATTTTTAAAGGAACACTACGGATATGAAATTGAGGACTTGAACGAGTATAAAGCATATGGAATAGAAGAATATGCTGAAAAACTTTTCAATGATATTGAAGCTAAATATCAGGAAAGAGAGCAGGAAATTACTCCTGAATTGATGAGAGAGATAGAAAAATATGTTCTGTTTGAAGTAGTTGACAACAGATGGAGAGAACATCTGAAAGCTCTTGACGGACTGAGAGAAGGAATTTATCTGAGATCTTACGGACAAAAAGATCCTGTTATAGAATACAAACTTCTTTCAGGGGAACTTTACGGAAGAATGCTTGAAACTATAAAAATGGAAACTACATCATATATGTTCAAAGTAGTTGTAAAAACAAGAGAGCCTGAAGCGGAAGATTCTTCAATGGGAAGTGAAACAAATCCCGAAGGACTGTGTCCGTGCGGAAGCGGAAAACCATACAATAAATGTTGCGGAAGATAAAAACGAAAATTTTTTTAGGAGGACTTGAGTATGAAAAAATTATTAGCTGTGGGAGCACTGCTGCTTGTAACAGGGTGCAGTTCTGCAAAAGTTTCAGAGAAACAGGAAATAACAGATGAAATGATAAAAAACTGGCCTGCAACAATATCTAAGGCTGTCGTTGATGAGGCGTTGATACCTGACTGGTATGGAAATGAAGATCCATTATATTACTTACAAAAAACAGGAAAAATGACTGAAAAAGATTATAATTTTCTGAAAACTCTTCCTACAAAAGAAGAACTTACAGATGAAGACAGAGATAAATTCAAATCTCTTCTTGAAGGATATGTTTCAGGGATAGACAGAAGTTTTTATCTTGATGACAACAATATAAAAAATCCTAAAGGACTTGTTGATAAAATGACAACAGATGCTCGTCTGAGAATGGCTAATCCTTCAAACCACATTCAAAATGTTGTGGCAACACCGGAAGAATGGGACGAAATAGTGGCTTTTTCTAAAAAATCAGATTTAGACAAAAAAGATGTAAAAAGACTTAGAAAAATTTTGAATAAATTTATAAAAAGAGCAGAGTTTTTCGATGCTCAAAGCTGGTACGGAGCTGAAGTGTCAGACAGACTTATGGAAGTAGTAAATATTTATCAAAAAGGAGTTCTGACAAAACAGGAAAGAAACAATGTTAACGCAAAAGCATTATACATAGCTTATCCTGCATATTTCTCCGAACTTGAAAACTGGGATAACTAACAAGCAAAAAAATCCCCTGCCGTGAAAGCAGGGGATTTTCGTCCGAAAATAAAGGAGTAAAAAATATGGGAAAAGTTATTGCAGATATGCACACTCATACAGTTAATTCTGACGGGACTTTTACAGTTGAAGAGATTATGAAGCTTGCTTCCCAAAAAGGTTTGAAGACAGTTGCTGTAACAGACCATGATACTGTGGACGGACTTCGTGATGCTGAAAAAATAAAAGAATATGAAGAAAAACATGGTATTGAGATCATAAAGGGAATAGAAATGTCCTGCAATCTTGAGGGAAAAGATGTACATATTTTAGGATATTTTTTAAATCTTGAAGATAGAAAATTTCTGCACGAGCTTGACAGAATAGCAGATATAAGAAACGAGAGAAATGAAAAGATTATAAAAAAACTGGCAGACTTGAAGCTTCCTGTAACAATGGATGATTTGGAAGCTGTTGTTCAGGGAAATATTATAAGCAAGGTACATTTTGCAGAGGTTATGCTGAAAAAAGGATATGTGAATTGTAAATCCGATGCTTTTAAAAATTATTTGGGTAAAGGAGGAGCGGCTTTTGTAGAAAAGAGAGATTACAAACCTGCCGATGCTGTGAAAATTTTAGCGGAAAACGGGGCTTTTGTTTCTCTTGCTCATCCAAAATTGATAACAGAAGATTTTGATGAAGTGGAAAGAATAGTTATTGATTTGATAAAATATGGTTTGAGAGGTTTGGAAGTAAATTATTACAGTTTCTCAAAAAAAGATAAAGAAAAATTCAAAACTCTTGCAGAAAAATATGACCTTATTATAACAGGAGGCTCTGATTTTCATGGAGTGAACAGAGTAGAATCCTCTTTGGGAGAAACCGGTCTTAACAGTGAAGAGTATGAGATTTTGAAAAAAAGTTTGAAAAAAGTGGAAAAAACAGATAAAATTTAAGTATAGTCAAATAACACGGAGGTTGAAAAATGATAATCGTAACTGGTGCAGCCGGATTTATCGGAAGTGCATTTATATGGAAACTTAATGAAATGGGAATAAAAGATATCATAGCTGTTGATAAGCTTAGAACAGAGGATAAATGGCTTAATTTAAGAAAAAGAGAATATGCGGACTGGGTAGACAGAGATAATCTGTTTGATTGGCTGGCTGTTCCTGAAAATGCAGAAAAAATTACAGCTGTGGCTCACTTCGGAGCTTGTTCTGCCACAACAGAAAAAGACGGAGACTTTTTGATGAGCAATAACTATGGATATACAAAAAAACTTTGGCAGTTCTGTGCAAAACAAAATATAAATTTTGTAAATGCTTCATCAGCTGCAACATATGGAGCAGGAGAACAAGGATATGATGATGATATATCTGTGGAAGCATATCAAAAACTTCTTCCTTTAAATAAATATGGATATTCTAAAAAAATATTTGATGACTGGTCTTTCAAACAGACAGAAACTCCAAAACAATGGATAAGCTGTAAATTTTTTAATGTTTACGGACCACAGGAATATCACAAAGGAAGAATGGCGTCAATGGTATTCCATACATTCAATCAATACAAAGCTAATGGAGGAGTAAAGCTTTTCAAATCTCATAAGGAGGGATTTGCTGACGGAGAGCAGTTAAGAGATTTTGTTTATATAAAAGATGTGGTAGATTTATTATATTATTTCTTAACTGAAAAAGTTGAGTCAGGTGTATATAATGTGGGAACAGGAAAGGCAAGAAGCTTTAAAGATTTATCAATGGCTGCAATGAGAGCGGCTTCAGGAGATGAAAACTTGAAAGAGGAAGATGTTATAGAATTTGTTCCTATGCCTGAAGATTTAAGAGGAAAATATCAATATTTTACAGAAGCCAAAATGGAAAAAGTAAAAAGAGCAGGTTATACTAAAAAATTCCATACTCTTGAAGAGGGAGTATACGACTATGTTGTAAACTATCTTTCTAAAGAAGATCCATATTTATAGGAGGAAATTTATAACTGAAATATTTTTTAAGATTTGTCATTCTTTTTTCTTCTTCA
>UQXM01000018.1 GCA_900545035.1 uncultured Fusobacterium sp.
TAAGATTTAGACACTATTTTGAAATAATTGTAAAAAAAATTCTCCAAGAAAAACTCTTAGAGAATTTTATTTTATAATATAATTAAATATAGTTTTTTCTGAATACAATCAAATCATAAATATCCTGACTTATATATGGGCTTGGGGCTTTGAGTATAGTCTTTTCCCACAGTTTTTTTATTTCAGGATATTCCATAAGCTGTATTTTTGATTTTACTTTATCTTTGTAGAGAATATCATCTCCTGTCTTATTTATTCCGTTTATAATATCATTTTTATATTTCATAAAATTTTCTTTTGTAATTTCAGTTTTTAAAAAATAATTTCCAAGAAATTCTTTTGTGAAAGTATATTCAAGATACATTATTTTTCTCAGTACACTGCTCATATAATTCTCGGAAATATAATCAACAAAAGCTCCGTTTGAAGCAAGAAACGGAATAAAAACATCTTCAAAATGGTAACTCTGAACAGACTTTCTCAAAAGAGAAAGATTTCTGAAAAATCCGCTGCTCTTTGGAGCATCTTTTTTCATAAAGTCCAAATCTACCTGATAAGTTGTCCCTATATGAGGATACAAAAAACTTACCAAATCTTTGGAATGGCAGAAATTTATTACATTCTCTTCAAAAACTTTATTTTTATTCAAAATATCAATAAATTTTACAGCTTCGTGAAGCAGTCCTGTCAGATTATCAATCTGAAAAAGTTTGTCTATCAGATTTTCGTTCAGAAGTATCTCTCTTCTCCTATCCAAAGAAATTTTATTAAGTACCTGTTTAAAGTTTGTTTGTTTTGCCAGACTTTCCACAAAAATATCATCTATATGAAAATAAAATGTGCTGTATTTATCAATAAGAACTGTTCTGTTGTCTTTTATGATTTTCATTTTTTTCAATTCTTTTATAAAAAAATCAAGATAAGAAGATTTAAATTCGGCAAATATTTTTTTCTCTTCATCAGACAAATGACATGAATCCAGAATTTTTTCATAGTCTATAAAATCCTCTATCCCGATTATTCCGTCTCTGTTTATCCCCACAGCATTCCAAGTACATACTTTTGGTACAAGATTATATTTTTTGTAAAGCATAATTGCAGCAAACTGGGCTATTCCTCCTCCAAGAGAATGTCCTGTTATGCTTATTTTTTCAAAAGGTATTCCCGCTGACAAAAGATTTTCAAATACTTCAAGCCCCTCCCAAAACTGAAGAGGTTTTTTTCCCATTCCAAAGCGAAGGTCTGTTTCAATAAAATCTTTGTACGCTTCTTCAAACGGATAAGTTTCACTTCCTCTGTATGAAATTACATATTCATTTCCGTCAGTAAAAACAATGGCGAAAAATCCTGAATTGGATTTTCCGTTTCCCATTATTCCCGTTCTGTTATCTATATCATAAATTTTCCATTTTTTCAGCTCTTCTTCAAAAAATTCAGTACATCTTCCGTAAGCATCATCTCTGAAAAGATTGGCATTGGATGATACACTTCTTCCAAAATTTATCTCTTCAAGAGCAGATATAAGAAAATCTCCTTTTGTATTTTCTGTAAGATTATAATAAGAAATAATGCTGAAGAGTAAATATTCTTTTGATGTCATAAAATCACCCTATATATCTCTTGTATATCCGTAGCTTGTCAGAATTTCCTCTTCCTTTGCTCTCATTATTTTTTTCTCTTCCTCTTCCATATGATCATATCCCAAAAGATGAAGAAGTCCGTGAGTCAATACATAATAAAACTCTCGTTTAAAAGAATGGTTATAATCTTTTCTCTGTTCCTCCACTCTTTCCAAAGAAATTATTATATCTCCCAAAGTATCAAAAATTCCTGTACAAGCTTCTTCGTTATCATGATATGCAAAAGATATTACATCTGTAGGCATATCTTTTCCTCTGAAATCTCTGTTTACATTTTGAATCTCTTCATTTCCTGTAAGAAGAACAGATACATATACCTCTCTGTCGCTTTCATACTCTTTGTTTAAAACCTCTGTAATATATTTTTCAACCTCTTCAAAATTTATTTCGTTTTCATATCCTTCAATATTAATTCCCAAATCTAAATTCAGTTTCAATTTTTCCTCCATTATTTCTGACCCGGATATTTAATTCTCACATGGTGAATACCCATAAGTGTTTTTGTAAATACTTTTATTATTGTTTCAATTTCTTTAAATGTCAAATCTGCATCTGAAAGTTGTCCATCGTCCATTTTTCCCGCAATAATTTTTCTTATCATAGCTTCGATTGTAACCGGAGTTTTTTCATCAAGACTTCTTACTGCTGCCTCTATTGAATCAGCAAGCATGATAATTGCAGATTCCTTTGTTTTTGGTTTCGGACCGGGATATCTGAAATCTTCTTCCCGTACATTTTCATCAATCTGTTTTGCTTTGTTATAGAAATAAGCCAGAAGAGTTGTTCCCTGATGTTCATACATAATATCTCTGATTTCTTTTGGAATTTTATATTCTTTTCCAAGCTCTGCTCCCTCTTTTGTATGAGCTGCTATAATAAGAGCACTCAAGAACGGAGATATTGCATTATGAGGATTTACTCCTCCCTCCTGATTTTCCACATAAAATTTTGGTCTTTTCATTTTTCCGATATCATGGTAATAACAAGCTACTCTTGTAAAAATAGAATCTGCTCCCACTGCTTCTGCAGCAGCTTCCGAAAGAGTGGCAACCATCATTGAGTGATAAAAAGTTCCCGGTGTCTTAACAGAAAGATCACGAAGCAGAGGATGTGAAAGATCTCCAAGTTCAAGAAGTTTAAATCTTGTCAAAATATTAAATGTTCTTTCAAAATAAGGAACAAGAGCTATACTCAACATTCCTGAAAGTATTCCCGCAATGATAATCTCTCCGGCTTTCATAACCACAGATACATTCATATCTGTAAGGAAGAAAGATAAAATCAAAAACAGAATAAATCTCACTATTGAAAGCTGCACTCCCAAATTTATAAGCTGCGACCTTGTTTTAATATCTTTCAGCATTATCTCTCCCAATAAAATTGAGAAAAGATAAATAAAGAAATAAATAAGATTATAATCCAACATAGGCATAAGAAACAGCAGACATATCATTCCCATTGTAAATGCAAAAGCAGAATTTACAAGAATACCAAGCATAAAAAATATTACTTCAAAAGGAATAATATACATATGTTCATTATTTATAAATCTCAAAAGAACAAAAGCTCCCGCTATAAGAATAAATACCGCTCTGTAGATATTTTTATTCAAAATTTCTTTTTTGAAAGTTCTTCCTATTATGTGGTAAGAAATAAAAGATATCAGCAGAAGATAAACTCCGTTTATAAAAAATCTCAAAAGGCTGTCGGCATATGAATAAATTCCAAGAGCACTTAAAATTTCAAGCTTTTTCTCTGTGATAACCTCACCTTTTTTGGCAATAATGCTTCCTGCCTGCACTTCCACTATCTGCTGTCCTATTTTGGAAGTTTTCTTTTCTATCTCCTCTTTTGTTTTTTCTTTATCAAAAATATAATTCGGCACAAGAAAAGTATGCAGAACTTTCTGCTCAAGAGGAGAAAGTTTGTTTATTTTTTCAGCCTGTTCGTCTTTTATTGTAATGATACCGTCATCTTTTGTAATTCCAGAACTGTAAGTTTCACTCAAAAGTTCCAAAAGTTTTTCCCTTTGAGCTTTTATTTTCCTTGTACTCAATTCAGAAATCTCTTTTACAAGATTTTTATTTACATCTTTTCCGATAGTTTCCTCTATTATCTTATAATTGAAATCTATTTTTGTCCCTTTTTTTAACGCAAGAATCTGATCATAAAAATTTTTCATTCCGTTGTAATGATTTACTTCCACTTCGGGAACATGAATATATTCTTTTTTTGAAGTAAGAATAAGTTCTTCAATAATAGCTTCCCTTTTATTCACATCGTTGTATTTTACAGTTTTAGGAGCATAAATATCCTCTTTTACAATGCTTCCCTTTTTATAACTGTTCTGGTTGAAAAGCAGATAAAATTTTGAACTGAATGAAAGCACAGTCATAATAAGCAGAATATATATTATTTTTTCTCTTAAATTATACGACTCTGAATATACATGCACATCATCTTGATTTTCTTTTTCCAGTTTAAAAATGAATTTAAAACCGAAAAGTTTAAATTTTTTCATAAATCCTCCATAGTTTGAACTGTTTTAACCAAAAATCTCATTTTGGTCTATTCTGACAATATTTTTTGAAGGAATACTGTCTATAAAATATTTCCCATACCGTTTTGTAACAATTCTGTTATCAAGAATAGTAATAATTCCCCTGTCCTCTTTGCTTCTTATCAGTCTTCCTATTCCCTGCTTAAATTTTATTACAGATTCAGGAATTTGATATTCAATGAAAGGATTTTTCCCCTGCTGTTCATATGTTTCAATGATAGCTTCTGTAACAGGGTCGCTGGGAACCTTAAAAGGAAGTTTCACAATTATAACAGAAATAAGTTTTTCTCCTTTTACATCTACTCCCTCCCAGAAAGAATCTGTCCCAAACAGAAGAGGAGCATCACTTTTCTTAAACATATCCACAAGTTTTGTTCTCGGATACATTCCTTGAATAAAAAAATCTATCCCTTGAGCTTCCAGTTCATCTCTAAGCATATAATACATATAATTAAGAGATTTATAAGAAGTAAACAAAACAAATGTTCTTCCTTTTGTTTTTAAAATCATTTTTTTCAAAAGAGGCTCTATCTCATCCAAAAAATTTCTGTCGTTTGGATCAGGAAGTCCGCTGGGAATATATACCTTCATCTGTCTGTCATAATCAAAAGGAGAAGCTATAATCTTATCATATGTTTCTTCCTCAAGACCTATGGACTTTTTAAAATAATCAAAATTATTTTCAACAGCTATTGTAGCAGATGTAAAAATCAGCTGTTTTAAATTTGTATACAGATTTTCATTTAATTCCCCGTCTATTTTAAGAGGAGTTGCCACAAGTTTAGAGTTGCTCTTTTTATTATTTACCTCAATCCAATAAATAAATTCTTCATCATCAAGAGTATTTATAAATTTAAAATTATCATAAAAAGATTCCAGTCTTTCTGTATATTTTATAAAATCGTTTATAATCCCGTCATTGTCCTCTGTTTCTTTCAAAGCAGAAATAATTTTTCTGGCTGTTTTCAAATATGTATTAAATTCCAAAGTAAAATTTTCTTTTACATCGTTAAGCATCGAATAAAAAGCAGATGCCGCAATCTCATCTTTTTTTATTCTGTATGTAACACTCCCTACCTGTCCTTTTGAGAAAATCTCTATCAAACGGTCAAAATAATCACGCCCGGCTTTAAAAAGATTGTCGTGATTTATTCTCATATCGTTTTCCAAAAGCTTTTCAGTAATTTCCTTATCTTCATAATCTCTGTTTTTCAAATATTGAATAAGAATTTCCAACTGCCCCTTATGTTTTTTCTTGGGAACAACATTGTGAATTTGATTCATAGCTTTTGTAAAACCATATTTTGAAGCCTCATAAGAAAAATAATCTCTCGCTACTTTTTCCACATTATGTGCTTCGTCAAAAACCACAAGCCCGTATTCAGGAAGAATGGAATAATCTGTATTAAATCCTATCTCTTTTCTGATTGCTAAATCCGAGAAAAAAATATGATGATTTGCAATCAAAATATCCGCTTTTTTTCTCTCTTCTCTGGCTTTCATAAAAAAACATTCGCTCTTGTAAGGACATCTTGCCCCTGCACAAATATCCGTTTCACTCTGAAACATTTCCCAAACAGTAAAGTCAGGTTCAAAATACAGCTCAGACTTATCCCCTTTTTCAGTTTCTTTTCCCCATTTTATGAGAGCCTCAAATTGTTTTTTCTGCTCATCTGAAAAATCTTCTAAATCAGTCATTTTTGTGGTAACAAGATTTGCGTGTTTTCTGTTGCACAAAAAATTTCCTCTACCTTTTACCAAAAGATATTTAAAATCTTTTGACATTATTTTTTTTACCACAGGAATATCCTTGTTAAGAAGCTGTTCCTGAAGATTTATTGTATTTGTGGAAATGATAACTTTTTTTTCATTTTCCACTGCCCACTGAATACTTGGAATAAGGTAAGCAAGAGTTTTTCCTGTTCCTGTTCCGGCTTCCACAATAACTTTTTTTTCGTCGTTCAAACCTTTTTCAATATGTTCAGCCATATGAAGCTGTTCATCTCTGTATTCAAACTCTTTGAAATACTGTGCTAAAAGTCCATTCTTTTCAAAATAAGGTTTTATATCTATTTTTTTATTTTCTTCAAAATATGCTTCTGTGATAACATAAATATTTTCAGCATTGTTATCTATAATATATGAACCTCCGTCCATTTTGTTTGCAAAAATAGAAGCAATTTCCACATCTGCATCTGACGGATAAAGATATCCTGACGGATGATTATGAATAACAATTTCTGTTTTTCTCATTCGTTTAAGGATAGCAGGAACACTGTACTTATTTCCTTTTGCCAGTACCTCAACTTCATCAACTATTTTATTCTCATTGAGAATACCGCGAAAGAAAACTTCACATCCTCCCGCTTCTGCAATCTCCTCTGCCATAATTTTTCTGGCTTCGGAAGATATTTTTTCCTCTATATTCATTAAAAAATCCTTTCTTAATTTTTTATACATCAAGTTCAGCTTATATGATAACCTTTTTTTTGAAAAATAGAAACATTTTTTTATTTTTTCCTTTTACATTTTATAAATTTGTGGTATAATACTATCGGTCCATTGTTTTAGATATGTGTCTCTCTTTTAGATCTTACCTGTTAAATTTTAAGACCATAATAAAATAAGTTGAACAAAAAAATTATATTGTAATTTAAATTACTTAGGAGGTTTTTAATTTGGCAAACTCAAAATCAGCTAAAAAGAGAGTATTAATCAACGAAAGAAACAGAGAAAGAAACCAGGCAGTAAAATCTAGAGTTAAAACTATGGTTAAAAAAGTTTTAACAGCTGTTGAAACTGGTGAAGTAGAAGCTTCTAAAGCAGCTTTAGTAGTAGCTTACAAAGAACTTGATAAAGCAGTTACAAAAGGTGTTATGAAGAAAAACACTGCTTCTAGAAAAAAATCTAGATTAGCTCTTAAAGTTAAAGCTTTATAATTTTACTGACAAGCTTTCAAAAAGTTTTTCGTGAAAACAATTTAAGAGGAATACCGGATAATAATATCCGGTTTTTTTCTTTTTTGGAAATCTTAAATTCATAATATAATAAAACTAATTTTTTAGTTCTTCCTATAAATCTATGTTCCTTCTTTTCTCCAATATACAGTTATAAAAAAAGTCCTGTACTTTTTTTATAGTACAGGACTTTTATATATTATTACAGCAGGATATCTTTTTTATTAATCAATCTTATGAGTATGTATTCCGGTAAAATCGTCCTCATGAGAATGATTTTCTCCCAATCCATGTACATGGTAATGGCTTGTTATATATGAAATCTGAATTTTATTGTTCACAGGATTTTTTCCTATATGACATTCTACATTAAAAATTTCTTTTAACATTTTTTCTGTCAGTATCTCTTCGGGAGTTCCCTCTGCTGTAATTTTTCCGTCTTTCATCACAAAAAGATAATCACAGAACACAGCTGCCATGTTTAAATCATGGAACACAGCAAGAACTGTTGCATCAAGGTGTTTTATAATATCTATAATCTGAAGCTGACAACCTATATCCAAATGATTTGTAGGCTCGTCAAGTATAAGAAAATCTGTTTTTTGTGCCAAAGCTCTTGAAATCAGCACTCTCTGCTTTTCTCCCCCTGACAGTGTATTAAAATCTCTTTCAGCATATTTCTCCATTCCTGTTCTGCACAACATTTCATAAACTATTTCTCTATCTTTTTCCGAATAATCTTCAAAAAATTTCTTATAAGGATATCTCCCCATTTCAACTATCTTTTCCACAGGGAAATCAAACTGATGTTCCTCTTCTTGAGCAAGAACCGCATTTTTTCCGGCCGTATCATTGTCCAGACGGCTTTCTCTTTTCCACTCATTTTTTTTACCGATACTCCGTCAATAAAAATATCTCCTTTGGAAAATTCATATATTCCATAAATATTTTTTAAAAGAGTGGATTTTCCTGCTCCGTTCGGTCCTATTATTCCTGTAAATTTTTTATGAGGCACTGTAAGAGATACTCCGTCCAATATTTTTTTCTTTCCCTGAAAAAATTCCAGATTTTTTATTTCAATCATTGTTTTGACCCTCCCCCGAAAGAATATCTGTTTCTTCCTATCATAAATAAAAAGAAAGGTCCTCCTATTATTGAAGTAATTATTCCGATTGGAATTTCTTTCGGCGGAAACATAACTCTTGCCAATACATCACACCAGATAAGAAATACCGCTCCCGTAAGAACAGAAACAATTATAAGTTTTTTGTGCCCGCTTCCGCAAAAAGCTCTGCATATATGAGGAACTATAAGCCCTATAAATCCTATTGCTCCTGTAAGAGATACAAGAACAGAAATTAAAAATGTGCTTAAAAGTATTACAGAAGTTTTTACAAATCCTATATTCACTCCCAGCATTTTTGCACTTCCGTCCCCCAAAATCAAAATATCCAAAGATTTTGACATCATAAGAGAAAAGACAAACACAAAAGCAAGGACAGCAAAAGGAAGAAAAAGTCCGCCCCATTTAGCTCTTCCCAAGCTTCCCATTGTCCAAAACACAGCAGATTTTACCTGTCCCGCATTTTTTGCAGAATAAAGAAATATATTTGTTATGGAAGAAAATATTGTGGAAACTGCAAGTCCGGTAAGAATTAATCTTATTGTGGAAATACTTTTTCCATATTGAGTTCCCACAATAAAAACCAAGACTCCGCACAGAAGAGCTCCCACAAAAGCTCCTGCTGCCACACTCCCTATTCCCAAAGATATTCCTCCAAAAACAATTACAGCCACAGCTCCTGCCGAAGCTCCCGAAGATATTCCCAAAATATACGGGTCTGCTATCGGATTTTTTGTAATACACTGCATAAGCACACCGCAGAGAGCCAGTCCTCCTCCGCTGATTACCGAAAGAATAATTCTCGGTACTCTCACTTCCCAAATAATTGCTTCTGCTGATATTTTCCATGAGGGAGAAAATATTTCTTTTCCACTTATTTTATTTATTATAAATTTATACACATCTCCCGTTTTTATATAGCTGCTTCCGAAAGCTGTCCCTGCTGTAATACTGAAAATAAGAAGTACAACAAGAACTATAAAAACAATAATAAAATTTTCTCTTTTTTTATTTTTATTCATTTTAGTATCCGCTTTTAATTTTTATAAAATATTTCGTATAATTTTTTCACAGTGTCTGCATTTCTTATTCCTGGTGCAAGTTCCACAAGATTTACAACATAAATTTTATTATTTTGTACAGCATTTAGAGATTTCATTCCTGGAATATTTTTAAATATCTCTGTTTTTTCATCGGCAGGAAGTCCGGAAGCATATTCAGTAACAATTATTATATCAGGATTTCTGTCTAAAATACTTTCAAAAGACACAAGCCCGTAATCTGCGTCCAAATCAGAAAAAATATTTTTTCCTCCGGCAAGTCTTATTAAATCTGTGGGGAGTCCTGCTCCTCCCACAAAAGCTTCGCTTTCTCCAGAATCATAAATAAGAACTTTTGGTCTTTTTTCATCAGGAATATTTTTGGTTTTCTCTGATACACTGTCAACTTTCTCTTTCATCTGTGCCACAACCTGTTCCGCTTTTTCGGAAACATCAAATATTTTTCCCAGAAGTCTAAAATCTTCATAAACAGTTTCTATTGTGGCATCTGTTTTTAATCCGTTTGATATAAACGGAACTACCCCTCTTTTTTCCAACTCTTCAAGAGAACCTGTACTTTCCTCGGAAATTGATTGTTCCCACCCAGAAACAAAATCAGCTCCTGTTGCTATAAAAGCTTCTTTTGACACAGAATGTCCCTCTCCCATTTTCAAAACAGGAATTTTATCATAAGCTTCTTTATACTCCGGAAGAATTTCTTCATTCATAAGAGCTGTCCCAATCATCTTGTCTTCAAGTCCCAGAGCCAAAAGTGTTTCTGTCATAAATTGTGCCAAAGTAACAGCTCTTTCCGGAGATTTTGTTACTGTAACATCTTTGCTGTATGTTCCGTCATCAAATCTGTACTTTACTGTTTCATAAGAAAAAGATAATGTCATCAAACCCAAAAATAAACTTCCCAATAAAAATTTTTTCATTTTGCCTCCTGAAAGCATAATTTAATATTTTCTTATATTCAGTTCATCTGAATCAAAAAATATTTTTCTTAAATAGTTGTGAGCTGTTCCCTCAGCTTTTTGTATATCCTGAGTGATATTTCCCAAAATTCTTATTATAAATCCTTTTGTTTCAAGAGAAGATATTCCGAATTTTATATCCAGATTCAAATTTTCTATTCTCTCTCTTATCTCTTTTATAATATCTCTGTCTATTCTTCTGTCTGCAACAATCATTGTTCCGAAATTTTTATATCCTTCAAGTATTCCAAAATCCTGAACATCATATTGTGAAGGTACAAGTTTCAGATTATCAAAATACACAAGTTCGTTATCAATAAAAATTTTCGTTTTCATTCTTGTGCTTGTATATTGAAAATTTTTTCCGTCAGGAGACCACCCGGCCGTTATTCCGTCTGTATAAATGAATGTACTGCTCTCTTTCAGAAAAATATCTGTTTCCTGTTCATACACAGCATCTTTATAAAGAATAACACTGTCATTTATATATTCCATAACAGCATTTTCTCCCACTTTTATTCTGCTGTACTGTTTTGAGGGAATACCGTTTTCACTTTTATAGACCTTATTTGAAGCCTGAGTTGTAATAACTGCTCTTGAGTCATCTTTCATCTCAAGGTAATTTTCATAATATTCCCCTTCAATATATCCTCCGCCCAATTGGATAAGATAATAACAGGGAACATTGTCCACATCAAGATATACAGCAGGAGAAATTTTGGACGCTCCCTTTGTATAACTTTTTTCGGCAGCTGTTCCTCTTGAAAAATTTTTCAGGATAAGTTCTGTATATCCTGCCGTTTCTTTTTCTTTCATTATGCCAGTCCTTCCAGCAGACAGTCGCTTTTTATCCAGTCAATAACTTTTTGAACTCCTTCATCTGTTTTCAAATTTGTAAAAATAAATGATTTTTCTTTTCTGAAAACTTCCGTATCTCTTTTCATAACTTCTAAGTCTGCTCCTACATATGGTGCAAGGTCTATCTTGTTTATTATAAACATATCGCTTTTTATCATTCCCTGTCCCGCTTTTCTCGGAATTTTTTCTCCTTGAGCCACATCAATTATATAAATTGAAAAATCTACCAAGTCAGGACTGAATGTTGCAGCAAGATTATCCCCTCCGCTCTCAAGAAAAATTATATCCAAATCGTCAAATCTTCCTTTAAGTTCATCTATTGCGGCAAAATTCATTGAAGCATCTTCTCTTATGGCTGTATGAGGACACCCTCCTGTTTCCACTCCGATTATTCTCTCTTCAGGAAGAACGGAATTTTTTACCATGAAAAGAGCATCCTCTTTTGTATAAATATCATTTGTAATAACACCTATACTATAATCTTTTGCCATTTCTCTTGTTACTCTCTCTATCAAAAGTGTTTTTCCTGAACCTACCGGTCCCCCGACACCTATTATTACAGGTTTCATAAAGTTTACCTCCTATGACATAAATAATCTGAACACAAGATTTTCGTGATTTATCTGAGAAATTTCCAGTCCCGGAACATTTGCTCCAAAATCTTTTTCGTCCAGCTGCATTATATCTTTTCCAATTTTTTCAAATACAGGGAAAAAATCTTTCATTATTATAAGTCCTTGTTTCTGTCCCAGAGGAATTGCTCTCACTCCGTTTTGTATAAGAGTGGAAACAGTACTGTACATATAACACAGCACAGCTTCCGTTACAGTCAATTCAAAATATTTCATAAGAACAGCTGTTGCTATAGCAGGATGTCCAAAAGATTTTTTTTCCCTTATTCTTTTTTCATATTCTTTCAAAAGAGGAATATCGTAAAGGTCAAGATATGTTTTTACCATTCTCTGCCCCACAAGTTTTGTTCCCTCTCTTGTTTCTCTGGCTGTTGTTTGTACAGTTATTATTCTGTCAAGCTCCCATATTTTTTCATATTGATTATTTTCAATATATTCATACACAAGTCTTACTGCAAAACCGTCGCTGTACATAAATTGATGTACAAGATACTGTTCAGTCCATTTTTTAAGTGTTTTGCTGTCTGATATATCTCCGTTTCTCAAATATGTTTCCATACCGAAAGAGTGATTAAAAGACCCCACAGGAAAATTTGAATCACATATCTGCATTATATTAAGTATCTTCATATTAATGGCTGTGGTCAACATGTCTGAACGCCTGTTTCAATTTTAAATTTTTTCTTTCAAAATTAATTCCGTGGTCTGAAAGAAGTTTTTCCACAACATAATCATACTGAATTATAATCTTTCCTTCTTCAATCTGCACAGGAAGATGTCTGTTTCCAAGACTGTGAGCCACTTTTCCCATTTCATTTATATCTTTTGGAGTAATAACAATTACATCGTCCTCTTTCACACATACAATAACCATATTGTGCCCGTCATTAAAAAGAATATCTCCGTCTTTCATCTCTGTTCCTTTTTCAAGAGATATTCCATACTCATGTCCGTGATCTGATGTTACTCTCAATACTCTTTTTAAAAGTTCATCACTTTCAAGATATATTTTTTCAATATGGCAGTTTATCTCTTTCATATCTGCTATATTTCCAAGAATTTTATTAAGTATCATTTTATCTTCTCCCTTTTTTAGAATAAGAAATATTTCTGAGCCATAGGAAGTTCTTTTAAAGGCTCGCAAGTAATTAACTCTCCATCAACTCTTACATCATAAGTCTGCGGGTCAACTGTTATATTCGGTGTGGCATTGTTAAGTTTCATATCTTTTTTAGTAAGAGTTCTATGTCCCCTTACAGGAAGAACTATTTTATTAAGCCCCAGTTCCTCTTTTATTCCATGCTCATAAGCATAAGTTGAAACGAAAGTAATTGATGTGCTTCCCAAAGCTTTTCCAAATGCTGCATATTGGTTTCTTAACATCATAGGTTCAGGTGTAGGAATTGTCGCATTTGCATCTCCCACAACAGCCTGTGCAATCATTCCGCATTTTACAACCATTTTCGGCTTAACTCCGAAAAATGCAGGTTCCCATATAACAAGATCTGCATATTTTCCTACTTCCACAGAACCTACATATTCTGAAATTCCGTGAGCAAGAGCAGGATTTATTGTATATTTAGCAATATATCTTTTTGCTCTGTTGTTATCTGCGTATTCTTCATCTCCCTCAAGAAGTCCTCTCTGTACTTTCATTTTGTGAGCAGTCTGCCATGTTCTCATTACAACTTCTCCCACTCTTCCCATTGCAAGTGCATCGGAACTCATTATGCTCAAAGCTCCCATATCTTGTAAGATATCTTCTGCAGCTATTGTCTGCTCTCTTATTCTTGAATCTGCAAATGCTAAATCTTCAGGAACTTTTGGATCCAGATGATGACATACCATAAGCATATCAAGGTGTTCTGCTATTGTATTTACTGTAAACGGTTTTGTAGGATTTGTTGAAGCCGGAAGAACATTATCGAACGAAGCCATTCTCACAATATCAGGTGCATGTCCTCCACCTGCTCCTTCTGTGTGGAATGTATGAATTACCCTGTCTTTTATTGCGTCAATTGTATCTTCCACAAATCCAAATTCATTTAATGTATCTGAGTGAAGAGCTACCTGTACATCATATTTATCTGCACATTTAAGAGCGTTGTCAATAGCCGATCTTGTTGCTCCCCAATCTTCGTGAACTTTCAGCCCTATTGCTCCAGCTTCAATCTGTTCCTCGTTAGGTCCGTATACAGCTCCGCTTCCTTTTCCAAAAAAACCGAAATTAATAGGAAACCCTTCTGCTGCTTCAAGCATTCTGTGCATATGCCATGCTCCCGGAGTTGTTGTAACAGCTTTTGTTCCCTCAGCAGGTCCTGTTCCTCCTCCGATAAGAGTTGTAAGTCCTCCTCCCAAAGCTGTTTCAATTATTTCAGGTGTGATGTAGTGAACATGGGTATCAATTCCTCCTGCTGTAACTATTGTTCCCTCTCCCGCAATCACTTCTGTACTTGCTGAAACAATAAAATCTACATTATCCATCATATCAGGGTTTCCCCCTTTTCCGATGAATTTTATTTTTCCGTCTTTTATTCCTATATCAGCTTTATATATTCCTGTATAGTCTAAAATTACAGCATTTGTAATTATTGTATCCACAACTTTTTCGTTTGTTCTAAGCTCAACAGGATTAAGACCCATTCCTGCTCTCAGAGATTTTCCTCCTCCGAATTTACATTCCTCACCATAAGTTGTGTAATCTTTTTCTATTCTTATAAAAAGTTCTGTATCTGCAAGTCTTATGCTGTCCCCTGTGGTAGGTCCGTACATATCTGCATATTGTTTTCTTCCTATTTCAAAACTCATCTGTTTATGCCTCCTGTAAATTTCCGTTTACTTTATCATTAAGCCCGAATACTCTTCTGTTTCCGGAAATATCTATAAGTCTTACTTCTTTTTCATCTCCCGGCTCAAATCTTACTGCTGTTCCGGCAGCAATATCCAGTCTTTTTCCATAGGCTTTTGCTCTGTCAAATTCCAAAATCGGATTTACTTCATAAAAGTGAAAGTGTGAACCTATCTGCACAGCTCTGTCCCCTCTGTTTATTACTCTTAAAACTATTGCTTCTTTTCCTTCGTTACACACTATTTTTTCTTTTCTTAATATATATTCTCCCGGTTTCATTATTCCTCCTATTGAATTGGATCTTTCACACTTACAAGTTTTGTTCCGTCAGGGAAAGTTGCTTCTACCTGAACAGTGTCTATCATTTCAGGAACTCCTTCCATAACATCGTCCCTTGTAAGAATTGTTCTTCCGAAACTCATTAATTCTTCAACACTTTTACCCTCTCTTGCTCCTTCCATAAGCTCGTCTGTTATAAGGGCAATCGCTTCAGGATAATTTAATCTAAGACCTTTATTTTTTCTTCTTCTTGCTACTTCAGCAGCAACAACAATAAATAATTTTTCTTTTTCTCTAAGTGTTAATTTCACTTATATCCCTCCTGATTTGTTTTTTCAGCTATATAATTATACAATAAAATCCTTATTATGTACACTTCTATTTTTTGAAAAACAAAACGGAGACTGTTAAATCTCCGTTTTTATTTTTATTATTTTACTTTTACACCAAATTTAACTTTTTCTCCGTTTACGTTAAATTCCTGTACAAATCCTTCAACTGTTCCAAATACGACTTCGTCTGTCAATGTATCGTTTTTAATAACATCTGCATTTCTTTCAATAATTTCTTTCAGCTTATCATTTCCTTCTTCGTAAAGAACAATGTGGTCTGTTACATTGAAATCAGCTTCTTTTCTCATTGATTGAATTTTACTGATAATTTCTCTTACAAATCCCTCTTCAATAAGTTCAGAAGTAAGTTTTGTATCAAGAACAACAGTTATTCCTCTGTCCTCTAAAGGCATATATCCCTCTGTCTGTCCGCTTTCGATTAATAAATCTGTTTCTGCAAGAGCTGCAACTTCTCCGTCAGAAAGAGTAAGTGATAATACACCTGTTGTATCAAGTTCTTTTTTAGCTTTGCTTCCGTCAATCTCTGCAAGAAGAGTTCTGATTTCATTTACTTTCTTACCATATCTTTGTCCCAAAGTTTTCAGCTGAGGTTTGAATGTATAAGAAGTAAATTGAGATGTATCTTGTACGAAATGAATATTTTTGATATTCAACTCTTCTTTTATAATATTTTGGTAAAGCTCTCCTACTTCATGTTCTGCTTTTACATAAATATTTGCAACAGGCTGTCTGTTTTTAATATTTGCTGCATTTCTTGCTGCTCTTCCAAGAGTAACAACTTGCAGAACTTCGTCCATATCTGCTTCAAGTTCTGTATCTACTGCATTTTCGTCAACCACAGGGAAATCACAAAGGTGAATACTTTCAGGAGCATTTTTGTCAACGCTTCTTACTAAGTTTTGATAAATTTCCTCTGTCATGAACGGAATCATTGGAGCTGCTGTTTTAGCTATTGTAATAAGAGCTGTATAAAGAGTCATATATGCAGTGATTTTATCTTCTGTCATATCTGTTACCCAGAAACGCTCTCTGCTTCTTCTTACATACCAGTTACTCAATTCATCAACAAAATCTTGAAGAAGTCTTGCTGCTTCAAGAAGTTTATAATCAGCAAGGTTTTCATCTACACCTTTTACAACTGTATTTAATTTTGACATCAGCCATCTGTCCATTACAGTCATTTTTTCTTTATCCAATGTATATTTTGTAGGGTCAAACTGGTCTATTTCAGCATAAAGTACATAGAACGCATATGTGTTCCATAAAGTTGACATGAATTTTCTTTGTCCCTCAAGAACTGCTTTTCCATGGAATCTGTTAGGAAGCCAAGGAGCTGAATTTATGTAGAAATACCAACGAATAGCGTCTGCTCCGTATGTTGCCAATGCATCAAATGGGTCAACAGCATTTCCTTTAGATTTAGACATTTTTTGTCCATTTTCATCTTGGACATGTCCAAGAACAATTACATTTTTGTAAGGTGCTTCGTTGAAAATAAGTGTTGATACAGCAAGAAGAGAGTAGAACCAACCTCTTGTCTGGTCAACTGCCTCTGATATAAAATCAGCAGGGAACTGTTTCTTAAACAGGTCTTGATTTTCAAACGGATAGTGATGTTGTGCAAAAGGCATTGAACCTGAGTCAAACCAACAGTCAATAACCTCTTTTACCCTTGTCATCTGTTTTCCACAATGAGGACAAGTTATTGTTACAGCATCGATATATGGACGGTGAAGTTCAATATTTTCAGGACAGTTTGGCGACATCTCTTTAAGTTCTGCAATGCTTCCTATTGCGTGTTTATGTCCGCATTCACATTCCCAAACATTAAGAGGAGTTCCCCAATATCTGTCACGGCTGATTCCCCAGTCCTGAACATTTTCAAGCCAATCTCCGAAACGCCCTTTACCAATTGATTTTGGAATCCAGTTGATTGTATTGTTGTTTCTAATTAAGTCATCTTTAACAGCAGTCATTTTGATAAACCATGATTCTCTTGCATAATAGATAAGAGGTGTGTCACATCTCCAGCAGTGTGGATAGCTGTGTTCATAGTTTGGTGCATCAAAAAGAAGTCCTTTTTTATCAAGATCAATTAAAATTTCTTTGTCTGCTTTTTTACAGAAAGTTCCTGCCCAAGGAGTTTCTTTTGTCATTTCCCCTTTAGCATCTACTAATTGTACGAAAGGAAGATCATAAATTCTTCCTACATTTGCGTCATCTTCCCCGAATGCAGGTGCAATATGAACAACACCTGTACCGTCTGTAAGAGTAACATAAGTATCACAAGTTACATACCAACATTTTTTATCAGGTTTTACAAAATCAAATAAAGGCTCGTACTCTTTATATTCCAAATCTTTTCCTGTAAATCTTTCAAGAATTTCAAATCCTTCTTTTAATACAGTTTCTACAAGAGCCTCTGCCATGTAGTAAGTATATTCTTCGTGCTTAACTTTTACATAAGTTTCGTTAGGGTTTACACAAAGAGCTACGTTTGAAGGAAGAGTCCATGGAGTAGTTGTCCATGCTAAAATGTAAGCTTCTTCCCCTTTAACTTTAAATCTTACTATTGCAGATTTTTCTTTTACATCTTTATATCCTTGAGCAACTTCGTGACTTGATAAAGGTGTTCCGCATCTTGGGCAGTAAGGAACAATTTTAAATCCCTTGTAAAGAAGTCCTTTTTCCCAGATTTTTTTAAGTGCCCACCATTCAGATTCTATAAAGTTATTGTCGTAAGTTACATAAGGATTTTCCATGTCAGCCCAGAATCCTACTGTTTTAGAGAAATCCTCCCACATTCCTTTATATTTCCAAACACTTTTTTTACATTCTTCAATAAACGGCTCAAGTCCGTAAGTTTCAATTTGTTCTTTTCCGTTAATTCCTAAAAGTTTTTCAACCTCAAGTTCAACAGGCAGTCCGTGTGTATCCCAACCTGCTTTTCTTGGTACATCATAACCTTTCATTGTTCTGTATCTTGGCACCATATCTTTAATAACACGAGTTAAAACATGTCCGATATGAGGTTTACCGTTTGCAGTAGGCGGTCCGTCATAGAAAGTATATGTCTTGTCCCCTTTTCTTGATTCAATACTTTTTTCAAAAATCTTATTTTCTTCCCAGAACTTTTCAATTTCTTTTTCTCTCTCTACGAAATTTAAGCTGGTAGATACTTTTTTATACATAAAAACCTCCTGATAAAAGTTTATATTTTGCAAAATTTTGGATATCGGTATAAAAAAAAGCAACCATGCAGGTTGCTTATCTTTTTAATAATTTATTCTCTCGAGATAATTTTTACAACACCACATAATAACATCTATAATATTTTATTTATTTTATTATTATTGATGATATTATTATGTTTTTTGCTGAATTCATTTTTATCTCTCCTTATTTACCACAATATATTTTTATAGTCTTAAAATTATCTAACCAGCCATCCGCCATCTACTGCCAGTATGTGTCCATTTATATAATCTGATGCTTTA